>JAFUUV010000152.1 GCA_017471345.1 Ruminococcus sp. | reverse complement strand
GAAATCATACTTTCAGAGGCTCATTGTCAAGCGAACCGTGGAATAAATGCGCTCTCGCAGAGCAACTTTGTATCATATTTGTCGTTCTTTTCATTCGGCTTTTTGCCTGCGTTTTTTGTCTATTTTTTCGGGGAGGGCACACCTGAGAAAACAGAACTCGGAAATTATCATTATCTGATAGAATGCAGCGATTGCGGTTATGAGAATTATCAGAAGCTGACCCAAGACAGCAATTACACCTTCCGCTTTCTCGGCAGTTATTCAGTTAAATAAACGAACGGTGAAGACACCCGATTGGGGAGATAGCAATGAAGCAATGGCTATCCCGAAAACAAAGAGCAGCGGCACCGCGTACAGTGCTTGGGCTTCGATTAAACTCTCTTAAGAAATGAATCATATGTACTTCAGCTCCCGCTATGTTCGGGAGCTGTTTGTATGAAGGAATTTCATTCGCAAATTCTTGACAAAGCAACAGACGAAATATATAATATAATCAGAAGAATCACGGAAGTGATTTTTTGTTTTTTAGGAAAAAGTTAGCCTTAACTAACTTTTTTGGAAAGGATGAAAACCTATGAAACATCACAAGTTTTGGGCGTTTGCCGCCGTTGTGTGCATGGCGATGACGTTCATTACAGGCTACAAGCATAAATAAGATTAGGAGGAAATAAAGATGACACCCATCGGAAAGAACGCATTATTTTTTTTAGGAGGCGTGCTGCTCGGCACGGCAGGCATTAAAGTGCTGTCGAGCAAGGACGCAAAAAAAGCTTATACCCATTGCACCGCCGCGGCGCTCAGGGCAAAGGATGAAGTGATGAAAACCGTGACAAAGGTGCAGGAGAACGCGGAGGATATTTACGCCGAAGCGAAGCAAATCAACCTTGAACGCGCGCAAAGCGAACAGACCGCAGAGCCTGTGCCGGAAGCGGTCGAAAATGAAGTTTAAGATTCTGCATGAAATCCGCGGACGGCTGCGCGTCCATCTTCTCCATACATTCAGTCAAACGGAGTTAGATGTAATGTTTTGCGCGTTAAACGCGGACAGCCAAGTAAAGCGCTGCAAAATTTATCCAGCCACCAATGATTTAATGCTGGAGTACCAATGCAGCAGGGAAGAGGCGCTGCAGCTGCTTGGCGGCTTCACACCGCAATCCGAAACGGTTCCCGAGCACGCGCTGAGCGCGGTTGCAACGGCAAGAGAGCTAAAACAGGAATACACCGGCAAGTTAGCGCGGAAGGTTGCCTCACATCTGATTCGGAGCTTTCTGATTCCGCGCTATGTCCGTATTGCTATTCTCGCCGTAAAAGCGGCAGGATATATTTGGAAAGCGCTCATATGCCTGTCAAAGGGCAGACTGGAGGTACCTGTTTTGGACGCGACGGCGATTACGGTATCTATACTTCGACGCGACTTCAAAACCGCCGGTTCGGTGATGTTCCTGCTCGAAATCGGAGAAATCTTAGAGGATTGGACACATAAAAAATCTATCAGCGATTTGGCTGGCAGTATGTCGCTGAACGTGGAAAAGGTCTGGCTGAAAACAGAAGGTCAGCCGGTATTCATCCGTGCACAGGACATCAAGCCGGGTGATGAGATTATCGTTAACGCAGGCAGCATGATTCCCTTTGACGGTACCGTCAGCTGCGGCGAAGCGATGGTGAACCAGTCCACGCTGACAGGCGAGGGCGTGCCGGTCAGCCGTACCGTCGGCGCGACGGTGTATGCCGGTACCGTGATAGAGGAAGGCGAGCTGACCATCCGCGTAACGCAAAACGCCGGTGCCACGCGGTATGACAAAATCGTTTCCATGATTGAAGAAACGGAAAAGCTGAAATCCGGCGTAGAGAGCAAAGCCGAACACCTTGCCGACAGGCTGGTGCCGGTTACCTTTGCCGGAACAGCGCTCGTATGGCTGCTGACGCGCAATGTCACTAAAGCACTGTCGGTGTTGATGGTCGATTTTTCATGCGCGTTGAAGCTTGCTATGCCGGTAACGGTGCTGTCCGCTATCCGTGAAGCGAACGCATACGGCATCACCGTGAAGGGCGGCAAATTTTTTGAAAAAACTGCCGCGGCAAATACGATTGTTTTCGATAAAACCGGTACGCTCACCAAAGCAAATCCCACCGTTCACAGCGTTGTTTCCTTCTGTGAGAAAAGCCCCGACGAGCTGCTGCGCATTGCCGCTTGCTTGGAGGAGCATTTTCCGCATTCGATTGCGAACGCGGTTGTCCGCGCGGCAAAGGAGAAGCAGCTGGTTCACGAAGAAATGCATACCAAGGTGGAGTATGTCGTCGCGCACGGCGTAAAATCGACGATAGACGGCGCGGAGGTGTTAATCGGCAGCTATCACTTCATCTTTGAGGATATGGGTGCGGCGGTGCCGCTCGGAACCGAGCAGCGGTTACTCGCCATTTCAAAGGAATACTCACGGCTGTATCTCTCCGTTGACGGATGGCTCGCGGCGGTTATCTGCATTGAGGATCCGCTTAGGGAAGAAGCGCCCTTTGTCGTCGCGCAGCTTCGTGATCTCGGCTTTGAGAATATCGTGATGATGACCGGCGACAGCAAGCACACTGCCGCCGCCATTGCCGAAAGGGTCGGTGTTGACCGCTATTACGCGGAGGTGCTGCCCGAAGAAAAGGCGCGGTTTATCATGGAAGAAAAGGCAAAGGGCAACACGGTTGTGATGATTGGCGACGGCGTGAACGATTCGCCTGCGCTGTCCTCCGCAGACGTGGGTGTTGCCATCTCGAATGGCGCGGCAATCGCCAGAGAAATCGCGGACGTTACCATCTCCGAAAATGATTTGGGAAGTATTTTGACGCTGCGAAAACTCAGCACCGCGATGATGAAGCGGATTCACCGCAATTATCGCTCCATTATTTCCATTAACAGCGGCTTGATTGTCCTCGGCGTAAGCGGTCTGGCGCAGCCGACCACAACCGCCATGCTGCACAATGCTTCCACACTGGGAATCGGCTTGATGAGTACAAAAAGATTGTTATAGATTTTTTAGAAAACCAAAACGGAGCAGGTTCATTCTGTCCGGAGCCTTCTCAATTGATAGGAAATCACTGTGTATAAATCGACACTTTCTGCATTTTGTGTCGTTTGTTTTATTTCTCCTCTGTGTTAAGATAAACACATCAAAGCCAAGGAGGAAATAAAATGAATACCGACAAAACATATGCAGAAAAAATTGCGAGCGAATATGCACCGAAAGAGGCGAGAAAGGTTGTCGCGCTCAAAAAGCTCGACAGCAGAGCAAAAGCGCCGGCACGGATTTTTGCCTATACTTCTGTGTGCGCAGCATTGAAAAGGATATGGCTGATTTTCCTAAGTCCGTCAGAATCTCCGCAAAGGGCTATATGTGCGGCTACTATGATTTGAAGCAATATCAAATCAGCGGCTTCCACCGCTTTCTCGCCAAAATCGGCGACGGCATGATGAAAATGAAGATTTACAGATTGGATTTTTAGCATGACATTAGCGTGTAAGGTTTGCAATTCACTGAAAAAGCAAAAGCTGCACAATCCCTCTTCGCCTTATGATTCTTATAAGGATGATTTAAAATTAAACGAAAACAGAAGATTGGGAGCCTCAATCAAGAAACCGTGCAGATTCAAAAAATCTGTACGGTTTCTTGCTATTTCATGAAGCAAAATCATCACACCCTCTTGACAGACTAATGGTTATTAGCTATAATAAAACTAATAGTTATTAGTCTACTTTTTTG
>JAFUUV010000151.1 GCA_017471345.1 Ruminococcus sp. | reverse complement strand
TACTCCGATTAAATGCGCCATAGACCTTTAGCGCGTCAGCAGCTAAAGCGAGCGAGCCAACACTTCTTCCACAAGTGTTGCTACCTGACCTGTAAGAGCTGCGGTGACGCGGTTCTGCCGAATACGAAGTAAACGCAGGAGAATGCAGTAGTGCGATTCACGGAGAAATTGTCCACTCCTCTTGCTTCAGGAAAAGATATACTCTGTATCACCTATACCTAACTATTAACAAACTATTTTATTATTTTCTTTCCTCTCTTATAGGACTTATAGGAAGGATAATAAATAACTGCGCCGCTATATGACTCGCTGTCTTGTGGATTCTGAGAGTTTCGTTTTTACATCTGTCTATTTTTCATCGGTAGTGTACAGTGAAGACAAGTGAAACTTAAAATTTAATCTCTAAAGCGAAGCACAACGAGCAGTTAATATAGAAAAGCAGAAAGCAGTTTAAGCAGCTTACCACTACTCAAACTGCCTTCATTGGTGGAGATAACGGGGCTCGAACCCGTGACCTCTTGACTGCCAGTCAAGCACTCTCCCAGCTGAGCTATACCCCCAAATGGTGAAAATAAAATTGTTGTGTTGCCGCGGCGGATGCCGCGGCGTTTCTGGTGGAGATAAGGGGATTCGAACCCCTGACCTCTTGAATGCGAACCAAGCGCTCTCCCAACTGAGCTATACCCCCAGACACAATTAGTATTATAACACATTATATTCGGTTTGGCACGGGGTTCATGAAAAAAAGTTTTGAAATCTCAAAACTTTTTCGTTTTTACGGCAGAAACGCGGTGACAAGCTCTGACAAAATATATCTTTATTCTTATAAAGATGTAAAAAAACAATTCTCTTTGCTATAATATTTTATGGGAACCTCCAAACATTCCCTGCCGCGCATAAGCACGAAATTTTCACGGCATCATTTCGCCATAAATCTTCCGCGCTTCTGCACGACATTGAATGATCAGAGATTCCCATATGGAATTTTTTCCAAAAATATTTGAGGAGGACATTTCGTTGGAAAAACTATTCAAACTTAAGGCAAACGGCACCACCGTCAGAACGGAGATTATCGCCGGTATTACGACCTTCCTTTCGATGGCGTATATCCTTGCGGTCAACCCCAGCATTCTGTCGGCAGCGGGTATGCCCGCCGAGGCGATTTTTGCGGCGACCTCGATTTCGGCTGCGTTTGCGACGCTCATCATGGCGTTCTTCGCGAACTATCCTGTGGTACTGGCTTCCGGTATGGGACTCAACGCGTACTTCGCGTTTTCTGTTGTGCCGCAGTTAGCTGCGCAGGGCATTACAGACCCCTGGCGCGTCGCGCTGACCGCGATTCTTTGCGAGGGCTTGATTTTTATCATTCTCTCCATCTTCAAGTTCAGAGAAACTCTCGTTAACAAGGTTCCCGCCAACCTCAAGCTCGGCATTTCCGCCGGTATCGGTCTGTTCATTGTCATTGTCGGTCTCAAAGGCGCCGGCATCGTGACGACAGACGCGTACTTTGACGGCGAGGCGGTGCAGTCGTCCACGCTCGTTCAGCTCGGCGACATCGGCTCCGCGCCTGTCGTTCTGGCGCTCCTCGGCGTACTGGTGATTGCGGCGCTCTGGCACTACAGAGTCAAGGGCGCTATCCTGATTGGTATTCTCGTCACCTGGGTGCTCGGCATCATCGCGCAGGTCACCGGCTGGTATCAGGGACCTTCGGTTATCCCCGATTTCAGCAACTACGCTGTATTCGCTCCGGTGCAGTCCATGGCGACGACCACCTTCTTCCAATTTGATTTTGCGTATGTCGCGGCGAATGCCGTGAATTTTGCGGTCATCGTCTTTGCGTTCCTGTTCGTTGACCTCTTTGACACCGTCGGCACCCTCATCGGTGTGGCGCAGGAGGGCGGCCTTTTGGATAAAAACGGCGAGCTGCCCCGCGTCGGCCGCGCGCTGATGGCGGATGCTATCGGTACTGTCGGCGGCGCTATACTCGGTACCTCTACCGTTACCTCTTACGTTGAGTCCACCACCGGCGTTGCCGAGGGCGGCAAAACCGGTCTGACGGCGATGACTTCCGCCATCCTGTTCCTCTTGGCGCTGCCCCTCTATCCGATTTTCCTGGCAATTCCGTCCTTCGCGACAACTCCCGCGTTGGTATTTGTCGGACTGCTGATGGTCAAAAACGTCACCAAGATGGACTTCAACAGCGATATCGCCGATACCGTCGGCGGCTTCTTCGCCATCATCACCATGCCCTTTACGTACTCTATCGCGAACGGTATCATGTTTGGTATCATCGCCTGGGTTATCCTCAAGGTCGTTACCGGCAAGGTCAGGGATGTGCATCCCGTCATGTGGGTATCGTTCGGATTGTTTATACTCCGAATCGTCACCATCATACTGGGCGTATCCTCATAAAATTAATAACGCAAAAAAGCTCCGCTGTATCTGTGCAGCGGAGCTTTTTCCTGTCAGTCTGTTGCCGAAACATCGACGTCCGGCACAATTTCCAGCTTATATTCCGGATAGGAGCGGTGCATTTCATCGTACAGGATTTGCAAGCCTTCCTTTGGCTGAATGTTGAAGTCCATCACCACGTCAAAGGTCATTTCCTTGGCTTCCGTGTCCACATAAAAGCCATGGAACTGCACTGCCCATTCATGCGCCATCACCTTTTCACGTACTTCATTTTGCAGACGGGCGGCTTCGTCGTTGCCGGTGTTGTACGAATACAGTCCCACGCCGGTCAGAATCACGCCGGTTTGTCTGAACACCTTTGCCTCCAGTTTTCTGGTCAGGCGGTCAACCTCCCTGACCGTCATGGTGTCCGGCAGCTCTATATGTACCGACGCGAGGTTTTTGTCGGGACCGTAGTTGTGCAAAATCAGGTCATACGCGCCCTGTACCTCCGGTTCTTCTGTCAGGAGCTGTTTGATTGTATCCGTCGTTTCCTTGTCCGCTCTCATGCCGAGAATCTGGTTGAGCGTTTCTATCATCATCCCGATACCGGATTTGATAATAATCAGCGAAATCACCGCGCCGACATACGCTTCGAGCGAGATGCCGGTCAGCATGAAGACAATCGCCGAAGCCAGCACCGACGCCGAAAGAATCGCGTCAAACATGGCGTCGGAGCCGGACGCCACCAGCGAACCGGAATTCACCTTTTTGCCCTGCGCCTTGACGTACCGTCCGAGGACAATTTTGACCGCGACGGCGACCGCGATAATCACAAGCGATACCACGCTGTAATCGGGCTTTTCGGGATGAATGATCTTCTTGACGGATTCTACGGCGGAGGTGATACCGGCATAGAGCACGATGCCGGAGACAATCATCGCGCTGAGATATTCAATCCGTCCATAACCCAGCGGGTGCTTTTTGTCCGGCAGCTTTCCCGACAGCTTGGCGCCGATGATGGTGATAATCGAGGAAAGCGCGTCGGAGAGGTTGTTGACGGCGTCTAAAATGACGGCGATAGAGTTGGAAAATAAGCCGATGGCAGCTTTGAATATCACGAGAAGGACATTCGCTAAAATGCCGATGACGCTGGTTCGGATGATGATTTTATCACGGTTGACGGCAGGTGTTTCGGAAACAGGTTGGCTGTTGTTCATAGCAATCACTCCTTGTCTGCCTAAAGTATACCATAGAAGCGCAAGCGTTTGCAAGTGTCAATCCATTGGATTTCCGTTCAAATCCCTTGTCCTCCGCAGTATAGTAAAAGGCGCTGTGAAGAAACGAAGCTAAAAGCTTCCGACTTCACAGCGCCTTTTGGCGGAGGACAAGTAGGGAGGGAGAAAAGGAAGCTTGCATCTCGCTGACTGCGGTGTGATAGTAAGGAAGGCGTCATCAGCGCGTCGGGCTAAAAACAGTCCGCCGGACTGTTTTTTAACGCCCGTTCAAATCCCTTGTCCTCCGCAGTATAGTAAAAGCCACAGATAC
>JAFUUV010000150.1 GCA_017471345.1 Ruminococcus sp. | reverse complement strand
TCGGCACCAGCAGCTTTGAGGAGTGCGACAACCTCTACGCCGTTAAATTCGGCGCAGGCGTCAGAAAGCTTCCGCAGTTCTGCTTCTACGGCTGCGATGTGCTGCAGAATGTCATCATTCCCGAGACTGTCTACGATATGGACAACAGCGTTTTTGAGCGTTCCGGTCTGGGTTATCTCAAGCTGCCGCAGTCCATGCACTATATCTCCAGTACCGCGTTCAAGGACTGCGCAAAGCTGACCAAGGTCGATTGCTCCGACGAGCTGGAGCGTATCGGCGATTACGCGTTTGAACGCTGCTACGAATTCACCACCTTAAACACCGCCGTGAAGGATATAGACTTTAATAACAGCACCTTCAAGGATTGCCCGAAATTTACGGACAAGCGCTTCTTTGTGTTCAACCCAGCCAACACCGGTATTGAATCTACCGCCAACATCGGCGTGGATCATACCCTCGTCCATTTCACCGTCAAGTATGATATCCGCGACGACTGGAAGGATGATGATACCACGATGCGCAGACTCATCCTCAATTATCCCAATAATCTGGATGTGATCACCAATTCCTTTGTCGCGGAGGGCTTTGACTTTGATAACATGACGTACTCCGGTGATTATAGGAGCTTTGACCTTACCGGCGCCAAAACACGCGGTGAGCTGCGCTTCTCGGCATATCTCAACCTCTCCGACGATGTTGCCAAGAGCCTGACCGCTGAGGTCTCGTTCCGTCACATGGGCACGGATTTCCAAAAGCCGCTTGGCGACGTGCAGCTAACCACCGCTAAAATTTCACTGTTTGCGCCGTCCTCCGTGACCGAGCCGAAAATCTCCGTTTCCGGTTATTCTGCAGCCGCTGATAAGGACGTCAGCATCACCATGACACGCGTCAAAGACGGCGCGTCTGTTACGCATACTGTCACTCCGAATCCATACACCGGCAAATACACCGCCGAAAACCTCGATATTCTTCCCGAGGGAAAAACCGCCGTCAATGACGAGGTATTTGAGGTATACGCTGTTTCCGACGGCAAAAAGAGCGATGTGATTCGTTTTACCTACACGCCCGGTGCCATTCGGGTTGTCAAGGCAACTGAAACGGTAAACATCAAAAAATTCACCGGACCGCACCAGACCAATCTCTCCCATGGTACGCAGACAAATACCTATGATATCACCGGCGTGTTCACCAAGGGCACTGCGCCTGTTGTTCTCATCAATCCTGTTGAGATGCTGCAATTCCAAATTCAGCTTGAGAACGACGAGAACATCTGCGCGCTTGTTCTCATGAGCCATAAGGGAAGCGACTGGCGGTTTATGCCGCTTTTCTATGACGCTGAGACAGATATGTGGATTGGCGAGGGCTATTTCAACATTCCCGACCACGAGTTGGTACAGGGCTATAACTATGTTCCCGGCGCGTTCAACCTGTTCTGGTTCTACGGCAAGCGCGAGGATACCTACAAGTCGCATTTCTATGGCGGAAAATCCGACGAAGCGGTCGGAGATGGTCCCAGTTTATTCGGAGGCGAAGAAGAGGAAATCTTCTATTACGATAAGGATGGCAAGCCGCACGGCAATCTCGGCGATTATCACGACACCTTCTGGGAAACAGTCAAGGACGTCTTTGTAGACATCGTCACCGGTGAGTGGACAGACGTTCCCAAGGACGCCACTGTCGGCGGACTCAAAGGACTTTGGGAGTGGGGCAATACTGACGATAATTTCTTCCGCATGACACACGGCGGTGTTCGTCTCGGTCCCGATGGTCTGCCCATCCTGCCCGGAGACGGCGCGGATATGTATAATCACGATGCTTCCAAGGACGGCAGACAGCGCAACGCGATTGATCCCTCCGGTATGGTTTATGAGGCGGTCGAGGGCAATCCCGTAGAAGGCGCTACCGCGACTATCTATAAGCGCAATGAGGATACCGGCGAATGGGAAATCTGGAACGCCGCGGATTATGAGCAGGAAAATCCGCTCCTGACCAACAATGAAGGCGCTTACGCGTGGCTCACTGACGAAGGAAGATTCAAGGTCACTATCACGAAGGAAGGCTATGAACCCCAGACTTCCGAGGAATTTGACATTCCGCCCGAGAAACTGGGCTTGAATTTCAGTCTGGTAGACAAAACCACCCATCCCAAGGCGACAGTTACCGCCAATGAGCAGGCTGGCTCCTACACCCTGAAATTCAGCAAATTCATGCAGACCGACACCGTGAATACCGATACCGTTCAAACGGAAGGTCTCACCGACGTCACCATCACGCCTGTCTATCTTGCTGACGGCGACGCTTATGCCGATACCTTCCTTGTCACCGGCACCAAAACACAGCGTGCGGTCACCTTCAGTGTGACGGACGCCGCGCGCAGCTACAGTGATGTGGCTGCCGAAGCGTCAAGCGAAACCATCACGACTTCCATACTCGGCGACGTCAACGGCGACGGTAAAATCGACATCACCGACGCTACGCTCATTCAGCTGCACGTTGCGCAAAGCCGGCTGTTGGAAGGAGAAGACTTTGCGGTTGCCGATGTCAACGGCGACAACAAGGTGGATATTACCGACGCAACGCTCATCCAGCTCCACACGGCAGGCATGAAAAGCTTCTAATCTTCTACACACCGGTTTCCGGTAAAAAGAACATCGGCTCAAAATCCCTTGAGGACTTTGAGCCGATGATTATTTTTTCTTGTTATTAAACAAGAAATAGGCGACGCCGCCTACCGCAAGCACACCGATGACAATGGCGAAAATCCAAACGGTAGCGTTGCTCTCGTTTGCCGTTACCGGCTGAAAGCCGACGGCAGCCTGACAGATAGCGTTCATATGAAACCTCCCGAAAGTTAGCTATACTACTCTGTAGAAGATAGTATGAGATTATCTTACCATATCGTTGTTGAATTTGCAAGACGTTTTGCCATCTTTACCCTTGAAAAACCTCGCGTAATACCGTATAATAATGAGAGTATCATTAATCGGAAAATTACGGAGGCGTCTATGAAGGTATTTTTCACCATATTAATCTGCAAGCTTCTGCGTTTTGTCGGCAAGCGCATCGGCAAGGGCAGCAGCTTTCCGGGACAGGTCGCTCTCAAGCTCTGTCCGGATATTCTCAGCCGTGTGCAGCTGCCTGATTATATTATCGCTGTCACCGGCAGCAACGGCAAAACCTCTACGGTCGAGATGATTGCGCACATCCTGATGAAAAACGGCAAGTCCGTTGCGTGGAACCGCGAGGGCTCCAATCAGATTGAAGGCGTCACCACGCTGGTGCTCAGCAACGCAACCTTCGGCGGCAAGGTCAAATGCGATATTTTGCTGATTGAAAGCGACGAGCGCTTTGCGCGTTACACCTTCCGCTACATCAAGCCGACGCACTATGTCATCACCAACCTTTACCGCGACCAGCTGACGCGCAACGGTCACCCCGAGTGGGTTTTTGACGCGCTCAAGGACAGTATTTGTGACAGCACACAGCTGATTCTCAATGCCGACGACCCGTTGGTGTCTCTGTTCGGCAAGGATAAGGAAGATGTGGTCTGGTTTGGCGCGGACAAGCTTTCCACTGATACGGAAACCCTCGTCAGCGCCTACAATGACGGTGCCTACTGTCCGGTATGCCGTCAGCCGATGACCT
>JAFUUV010000149.1 GCA_017471345.1 Ruminococcus sp. | reverse complement strand
GCCGGTAAAGGGTTATTATAATTTCTATCTGTATTGCTACGAAAAAGACGCCCGCGAAAGGGCGCGTACCTTGCCGAAAAAGAATATCAACCATGCGACCAAGAATAAGCGAAGCGAGCAGGAACGATGAGGAGGTGAAAATGTGCCAAGCAAGCTGCAAACCATCATTGACTACGCGCAAAAGCTGACCATAGACCTTGCGGAGCAGCGCGGCGTCTGGCAGAGCTATCTGCTGACCGCCGCCCGCGTCTACAAATACCCGTTCCCGGAGCAGCTTTTAATCTACGGACAGCGCCCCGACGCTACGGCCTGCGCGCCCATCGAGTTATGGAACGAGCGCATGGGACGCTGGGTAAACCGCGGCGCAAAAGGCATCGCGCTGATCGACGACAGCGGTGAGCGTCCGCGACTCAAATACGTTTTTGACGTGTCCGACACTCACCCCGGCAACTACCGCGCACTCACGCCGCGCCTCTGGCGCATGGAGCCGCAATTTCAAGACGCCGCGGTGGAGGCGCTGGCAAACGCTTTCGGCAGTCCCGACGAGGCCGCGTCCTTTGCCGACCACATCATTGCCGTCAGCCGCATTGCCGCGCAGGACAACCTCGCGGACTACCTCGACGAGCTGCGGAATGTCAAGACCGACAGTTTTTTGGAGGAGCTGGACGACCTCAATCTGGAAACCCGCTTACGCAGGCTTTTGACAAACAGCGTCGCGTTCACGGTTTTGACCCGTTGCGGCATCGACGCCGCGCAGTTTTTGGAGGCAGAGGACTTCGACGGGCTTTATGAGTTCAACACGTTCGATACCATGACCGTCCTCGGCACGGCGACCAGTGATGTTTCCCGTATGCTACTGCTGGAGATCGAGCGCACCATCAACGGCATCAACCGTCAAAAATTTGCAAACCGCGAGCAAAGCGGTTATTCTGCAAGCAAGGAAGCAAAACGACAACCCGCCGAGAAAGAAAAGGAGGTAGGCGACTATGACACAAACGCTGACGTACACGACGAAGGGCGAGTATCAGTATCCCGACCTGACACTCCCGGAGCAGACGGAGGAGATACCGCTGGGCAAGTACGGTCTGATGCACAAGAAGTACCTCAAGCAGAGCAAGCCGGCGACGTACAACCGCCTGCTGCTGTCCGGGAAGCTGACGGCGCATTTGGTGGAAATCGACCGGCAGGCGACGGAGATGGTATCCTCGCTGACGACGCAGATGGCGCGCTCGGAGGGCGTGACGGAGAGCATGAAGGCGACGGATCAGATGTTGTGGGTACAGAGCATGAACAACATCCGGCAGAGGGCGGAGGAAATCGCTACGAGGCAACTGATTTACAACTAAGCCGACACGATTTCGACACACCGTCTGAAATACCCTATTACTACCACGACGCGGAGAAAAACGAGCTACTCCGCACCAGCGACGCCCTAAAAGAGCATAGAGCAGAGATTGCCGCATTCTTTGCCGTCCATGAGGACAGCAAGGAACGCGGCAATTTCATTCGCTCGTTCTTTGACAATACCTTTGTTGAGAAAATCCTAAGCAACGACCAACGCGCCGGCTATCGCGCCTACGCGGACGTTTTGAACCTCTGGCGCGGCGATTACCTCACCCGTGAAAGAGAGGACTTCATGCGCTGGACGCAGGTGGCAGATAGCATCTATGGCATGATGCTCCTCGACCAATGGCTCGACCCCGGCGAAAAGCTCGCTCCGGCAACGCATGAGCAGTTGTCGCTGATCGCGGAGGCGGCAGCGGACAAGGAAAACGCTTTTGCCTTGCCGCAGGAGGCGGTCGATTACATTCTCACCGCCATCGGCAGGTATCAGAAATTCCGCATCTATGAGTATTTCCAGCAAAAGAACCCCGCAGCGGACAATATCATGTTTCTGAAAAGCGCCTACGGCGAGGGCGGACATTCCGATGCCATCCCCGGCAGCGGCTATTGGGAGGATCACGGCAGCAAGGGCATCACCATCTCCAACCACTACGGCGAGGACAAGGGCGAGATCGTCCTGTCATGGAAGCGCGTGGAGAAGCGAATCGGTGAGCTGATCGCCGCAGACCGCTATTTGAGCCGTGCGGACAAGGCAGCGTACCCGGAATACTGGCGCGAGGAGGAAACAAGGGCGGCGCGGCGCGCCATTTCCAAAGAGTTTGACGCCATCATCGACGACTATACTAAGTTTGTCGAGGGGATTGGCGAGCAGAGCAAGCTCGTTGATCGGTGGTATCTCGTTTCCTGCGCCAGCGCTTTTTCACAAGGCGAGAAGAAGATGCACGCCCGCACAGCCGAAGGCGATTTCATACTCCCCATGATGCGGCAGGCTATGCAGACCATCATCGCGGAAAAGACGCCCTTCACGGAACGCTGCGAGGCCATGCTGACCGCGCTGGACGGCGACCTCGCAAAACCGCTGGAGCCGACGTATGAGGAACTGAACCCGCCGCCCCCGCCGAAGAAAGAATACCGCTTTTCCCTCGGTGATACGGTATATCTCGGAACAGAGGAATATGAGCTGCTGGCCTTTGACGAGCAGGAAGTCCGGCTCTACGACGTGGAGTATCCCCTGTTCAACAAGGTCATGCCCCGCGAGGAATTTGACCGCAAGATTGCGGAAAACCCGCAGAACGACCACCTGCTTGTCGTTGTGGAGGAGCAGCCCGCGCCAAGCCCCGTGAGCGAACGGAAAGCCCCCGGAGGCAATCTCTGGCAGGCATATAGCAGCGTCAAAGCCGAGCATAGCAGTGCAATCGTGCTTTATCAGGTCGGTGACTTCTATGAGGTGTTGGGCGAGGACGCCCGCATCGCAGCGGAGGCGCTGGGCATTACGCTGACCACTCGAAACGTAGGGCTGAAAGAGCGTGTGCCGATGTGCGGCATCCCCGTAAAGTCAGGCCAAACGCCGCTCAATATGCTGCTGGAACGCGGGCATGACGTTTTCGTTGTAGATGATGTCGGAGGGACTTATCCCCTGCCGTCCTACCATAAGGACGCACCGATTGCTTCCCGCCCGGTCGGTCGTATTGACTATCCCGACAAAGACGGCAAGATCGAATATACCAGCGAATACACAAACGAGCAGCAATTCATGCGCGACGCCGAGGACGACAGCCGTAACGGTACCGCAATGTATATTGTCGTCTACCGTGATAAAGAGGGGCGCACCATTCCAACCGACTTTGTGGAACATCTTGCCTCGCCGCCGCAGAGCTTTACAATCGCTGACTATGAGCAGGAGCACGCGGAAACATCGCTGGATCGTGCGAAAAAGCTGATCGACGAATACTGCGAGCGTGAGTTTGGCGCAGCCGGCGACTATGAGGATTTAACGAAAGTACCTATCGGGCATACCACGATTG
>JAFUUV010000025.1 GCA_017471345.1 Ruminococcus sp. | reverse complement strand
TTATGCCGCGAAAGTCGCTTGACAATGAGTGAGAAAGTATGATAGGCTTATCTTGCCAAGGCGCGTGTCTCCGCGCCACCGTGCCTGAAATCATACTTTCAGAGGCTCATTGTCAAGCGAACCGTGGAATAAATGCGCTCTTGCAGAGCAACTTTGTATCATATTTGTCGTTCTTTTCATTCGGCTTTTTGCCTGCGTTTTTTGTCTATTTTTTCGGGGAGGGCACACTATCGTATTCAGATTTCAGTTTTTCGACGACAGAGCGGATCTCCGCACCCGTCTCCCAAGGAGAAAAGGTCTGATAATCAAAGCCGATCACCTCGCACTCCGGGAACAGCGGCTTGTAATGTTCACTCTCCGAGACGCTGCCGTTTTTGCCGTGGATATATAATACCGCTGTATGTTTCATTTACTCACTTCTCTCCATGATCGCCGCGACTGTCGTGACAACGCAGACAAGCCCGGCGGTATATTTTATGTTTATGATTTGAATGGTAAAGGGAAGGATAAACACCAACACTCCCGTGACCTTATTGATAACGGAATGAACTGATGTCAACGTGTGATATCGGACGAATCCGCTCACGATATTGACAAGCTTGATCAACGCGATCACACCGACCCATATAATCATCCATACAGGCAGTTCAAGGATCGGCAGGAGCTTTATCAATACGACCGCGGCAAAAACGATATCGGCAAAGGTGTCGAGCTTCGCGCCAAATTTTGTTACGGTATCCGTTTTCCGCGCGATCCATCCGTCAAAGATATCGGAAAATCCGGCGGCTGCGTAAAGCACATAAAACGGCAGTGATAGCGGCGTACAAAACAGCAGCGCGAGGCTGCACGGTATTCTGAAAAGTGTTATTCCGTTCGCCAAATTGATCACGGTCATGTTTCTGTATCGCTTGATTGTTCAAATATATTCTTTCTCAAAGCTCCTTGTTCAAATCGATCCGCATAACGATTTCTGTTTGTTCGGCAATCTCAAAGCCTGTCGATTCTACCGTGCATATTTCATCGAAGCAAGTATCGCAGATAGCGATACCCAAGCCGTTTTCATCTTTCAATTCCCGATAAGCATAGTCGAGAATTTCGGGATAGAGCGCGCTGTATTCCGGCAGTACGACGACAAACGCTTCGCCGAAATACATATCGTAGATCGCCGCGCCGACAACTCTATCATCGTCAATCCAAATCCCGATAGAGTTCATCAGGCTTTTGTCGAATTCAGGGTGCTCCATCATCCACTCGAACCGTCCCCAGTTCCAGTTGATATGGTTTCGACTTTTGCGGTTCAGCTCGATCAAAAAATCGCAGACCGCTTCATAATCTTTACTGCTGTAGTTTTTGAATTGTGGTTTCATAGAACTAATTTCCTATATCCTTTTGATTCAATCGAAATAAAAAAGCTCCTCAAATTTTTTGTCAAGAGCAATGCACAAAACCAACGCCAGCTTTGCTGTAGGATTAAACTGACCGGTTTCAATCGAGCTGATTGTGTTTCGGGATACACCGACAAGCTTTGCCAACTCCGCCTGAGACAGTTTTTTCTCTTTGCGTACAGCAGCTAAGTTGTTTTTCAACGTCAGACCGTTTTCCTTCATGCAATCACCCCGCAGAGCTGAAGAATCCACAAAATCAGCCATAAAAGAGTCAAAACGCCGTAAATCAGCGCAACAAACAATTCGTGCTTTTTTCGCAGCGTCAAATATTTAATCAAAAACGCGGTGAAGCCCATTGCAAATACCGCCATAGTGCCGCCGTAATTGCTGCGATGAAGCACAAATCCCTCAACAAAACAGACAAGTATGATGAGTATTATACCGACAAAGTACGCCCGGTAAGCGCCCTTCTGCTGTGCCTCAAGGTCGGCGACATCCTTGCCCTTGTTTTCCTTTTGAGCCTTTTTTAAAATATCTTCCTTATTCATGATGACAACTCCTTCCGGCAGAGTATAAATCTGCAAAGTTTTGTTGTCACAATTATAGCATTGACAAGTTTACTTGTCAATATGTTTTGCAAAGTTTTCTTGTCATAATAATGTTGATTCTCCTTTGCTTTGCTTCCACGGACGCGCCTTTTCTGTCCAGCCCTTCTCTTTCCAGTATCGCACATCCGCCTCGTTCCAACCTTTCTTCTGCAGCATATGCATGAGAAAAAAGAAACCTTTAGTTTTTATTCCCGTCTTTACTCTGCCGTTACGTTTTTGGATTTTTTCCGCAATGGAATCCGTCGTCTTTTCCACGCTGCGCTTCTTTTTTTCGGAAACTTTGTCCCAGTTTATCGCGGCGACGCCAATACCAAACTTGAATATTTTAGCAACGCCCCAGTAAAACAAGCTGTCTGCCATATCCTTATTGGTGGATCTCATACCCCCGCCTGCGGCTGTGGAAATACACACGCCCTGCTTTTTGAACATCCTTTCCTCGGGGCGGTGAACCATCCAACGCCAGCCGTAATGATCCAAAAACGCTTTCATAGCTCCCGTTACGTGATAAACATAAACAGGACTCGCGAGGATTATCACATCCGCTTCGTCGATCGTTTGTGTAATATCGGAAAGCTTGTAATAATGCGGACATTTTGTTTCGCTTTCTTTAAAGCAGCGCGTACATCCGCAGCAAAATTCTCCGAAATCCTTCGGTAAAAAGAATTCGGTTGTTTCTCCGCCGATTTTATCCGCAAGCATACGCGCAATATGACAGGTCGAGCCATTGTGACTCTGACCGTGAATGATGACCGTTTTCATTTTCTCACCCTATATCAATGCTTATCGTCTTGATCTTTTGTTTCATACGGCTTATCCCAAGAGCCGATCTCTATCAGGTTGCATTCCGGGTCGGCGATATAACAGGTGCGTTGTCCCCAAGGCTCAGTCGTCGGTTCCAACACAGGTTCGGCACCGTTTTCAACAGCCGCTTTGAAGGAAGCGTCGACTTCATCAAAGGTATCGACATACAGCGCCAGCTCAAAGTGACCGTTAAGACCTTTGACATAGTCATATTTTCGGCTTGTCATTTTTTCAAAGTCTTTTCTGCCATAGAGCAGGAACAATGTTCCGTCCTTGACAAGATACACGTTTTTCGTGTCCTCAGCCTCTTTTATCTCAAAGCCGAGTACATCCCTGTAAAAACGGATCATTCTGCCCATATCATTTACCAATAATCCAAAACCGTCTAATCGCATAGCTTACCTCCAAATTCATTCAGTCATATACACATCGCAAAAATGACGGACGTGTTTTTCGATGCTTTCCATACTCTCTTGCTCACATTCAGGCTGCCTGTCTGCTTTTGCGATCCAAAGAGCGACAGGCGCGGTAACCTCGGTCGCAAGCAGCTCGGAATCATCCTTTTTGAATAAGCCCTTACGCATCATACCTTCGATGATCTTCGTGTACATTCCTTGGATTCCGCTGAGCTGATGCTTTGTGGTGATCTCGGCAAAGCGTTCGTTCCTGAATTGCTCGCGTACAAGGAATTTGCGCATTTTGCGGATCATCGGATCGTGCATTGTAAAAGAAATCTTTTGAATCGCCGTTTGTATAAATTTCTCTTTGCTTTCGGGCAGCTTGCCGATATGCTTGTCCGAGCCGAAGAATTCCTCATAACGGGCTTCCGCCATATCGATCAGCGCGTTCAAAATATCCTCTTTGCCCTTGAAATGATTGTAGAGCGACGGCGCTTTGATACCGACCTTCTCCGCGATTTCTTCCACACTCGTCCCGTCATATCCGTTCTCTGCAAATAACGTCAGAGCTTCATCCAGTATTTTATCTCTTGTTGTCATATTGTCCTCCAAAAAAGTAGACTAATAACTATTAGTTTTATTATAGCTAATAACCATTAGTCTGTCAATAGAAATATAATATTTCAATTAAAAAACCACCGGCTAAGCCGCAATGTCATTAAGTTAAGGAACTGAACTTGCACATTGGTAATCATAGAAAGTAATAGTCTGTTGTATAATAGATTAACTATCCGGGCAAGGCTGTCAAAGGATTTACAATAGCGAATAATCTGAAAACTTCGCAAACCAAAAATTTACGTTTATAAACGGATTTTATTGTTTGGCTCTTGAACGCTTTTGTATTATAGGTTATCATAATAACAGAAAACAGGTTATGTGATGTTACAGAACTTTATGCATGGAAAGGGGATAAAAATGAAAGAAATCAAATTAGTGTTTAACGATTATATTCTAAACGAAATGATAAAACTGGGCGATGTGTTTCATCGGATATACGAAGTCGTTTCCGAACCTAAGCGCGGGCATAACGGATATGAATGGAAAATACATCACAGGCGCTGGAATAAGTATCTGAGGATGATCCGGCCCGAGCCGGAGCTTTTCAAAAGTATTGAGCCGCAGAGCTTTGTAAGCGTGTATCAGCGTTATCTTATTCCGATGCAGCTTCACCCGAGGATAGAGGCTTTTTACGATGTGCGCCACATTGGCGGAAGCACTGCGTTCTTTACCGAATGGTCGGATAACGGCACACTTGCCGAATGTGTAGAAAACGGTTCTCTTTACGATGGAAAGCCGCAGGAGGTCGCAAAACGCCTGCGCCGCATCTCCGGTCAGACCGCGAGAGCGTTGCAGTATATCAAGACCGTGATTCCGTATCACGGCGCCGCCATTTCCGAAAACATCATGCTTAACGACCGCTTCAATGCCAAGCTTCGAGTCGCAAGTATGGATCTGATGACCGGCAAACCAATCGGGGATGATATGAAGCTGTGGGCGGTAAGCGTTACAATGATGTATTTAGGGCGTTTGACTAACATTAACGCTGATGAACTATCAAAAAGCTTCCCCGAATACAAGGCGCAAATGAAATATGAGATGCCCGGGGAGATCGAAAAATCCGTCCTTGAGGCACTGACAGGCAAGCTCTCTTCTTGGATGCAGGTGTTCAAAAATCTCGGCGAATGGCATTTTCGGGATATCCCTGACGGATACCATTCTGTTCCCGGTCGAACAGTACGACAACCTCTTCCGCGCGCCGTTCCTGCTCAGCGTAAATAAAGAATATGACGATACAATTTGACCTGTGTCATATCCAACCTGTACAGTTATAAGTTTGAGCAGTTTTCAAAAAATTTGGATCAGATAAAAACTTCTTGTCGAGGAAAAAATGGAAACATACAAAGATTTTTTGGAAAGAATAAGCTATCAGCAACCGGAGCTGCTGATCGGGAAAGGAGATTTCAAACCGGATAAGAGGGTTTATGAAAAGGTAGATCCCGACAATAGCTTCAAGCCGTTTTTCGGAGATACCGTTGTGTTTGACCTGGACAACAGCACAAAAGAGATGATCTCTAAACGGATAAAAAAGCTTTACGATACGGTTCCCGAATGCTTCAGCGAGCAAATCAATACGGATACCATCCATATGACGCTCCACGATTTAAGCGCGTCTGACAAGCTTGAAAAGGTATCCGCCGAGGTGTTCAAAAATGAGGTTGAATTACTGCGCTTGGTTAAAGTAAAACCGCAGCAGCCTAAAACGATTAAAATGAAATCCAATTATATTATAAATATGGTCAATACAAGCCTTGTTCTCGCGCTTGCTCCCGAAAACGAAACCGAGTGGATCAAGCTTCAAGCGCTGTACGATTTAGTAAACGAGGTCAAGGTGTGCCCGTATCCGTTTTTGACGCCGCACATCACACTTGCGTATTTCAATTACAACGGGTTTGATCAAAAATGCGCGGATAAGCTCAGGGCTTTGGTGTTTGAGCTGAATAAAAAGAGTTTGTCTGTAACACTGGACACAAACAAACTCTGCTATCAGAAATTCACAAGTATGAATGAGTATTTTTCGGTGTTTGGGATCGTCTGATTAACAAAAGCTCCTTCGAGTCGTTTGACCGAAGGAGCTTTCACTGTATAAGAGATTGATTTGTTTTGATTAAGCCGTTGTGTATTTGCATAGGCGATCGTGATCCGTGTTGATCAAATTTCATCCTCCCAACTGTCACAGGTGGAGAGCAGGAACGGCGCGCGGAAACGGTTGTCGTATTGCGCAAGGGGATAAAGCCTTTCTTCATCTACCAACAGCCATTCCATCCCTTCGTCAAACATAAAACCCGAGCCATTACTTTTGAAGTCAAACTTTTTGACAGTATAGTCAATGCCCCCGATTACGCCGCTGCCGGGTAAAACCAGCTTGTTTTTGCGCCAAATCAAGCCGTCCTTGCCCGGAACAGGTACATCGTTTTCTCCGTCCGGCAAGGGCT
>JAFUUV010000148.1 GCA_017471345.1 Ruminococcus sp. | reverse complement strand
CGAGCGTGACGCGTGGCTCTCGGACTACTATGAGATTGATTCTCTCCGCTATCTCATCGGTGACAGCGATGGCAACGGTGTTGTGGATATCAGTGACGCTACCATCCTTCAGACCTTGCTTGCCGAACAAATCACCGATGAAAACGGCGATATCGCTCTTCGCGGCGGCGTTACAGGCAATCCGCTCAGTATCAGTGACGTTACCGCGATTCAAAGGTATCTTGCTGATTTTCCGTCTCCCTATCCCATCGGAAAAATCGCTGTACGCTGAATATACCGATAGGTTGACAAGCTCTTGATTTTTTATTATAATAATATCAGTCAGTTTCGTGCCTTGCCCCTGCGCGTTTGCCATCATCGGCAGATGCGCAGGATTCAGGAAGCGTCAACTTGGTGGAAGGAAAGATTTACATATGAATAAACCAAGCAAAACATTGTTGATAACAGATTTGTGTTTGTTTGCTTTTGCTGTTGGGTTCTTTTCTGTTTGCTCTGTTTTGAAAAATCTTTTTCCGGTTACAGCTTCCCCCGTCAACATTTGTATTTCCGCTATATGTGCGCTGGCTGTCATTTTGCTTATGCTGTTTCAGTATCGCGGCAGACAAGCTGTCGGCGTTATCAATATCATTGTTTCTTTAGCTCTGTCAATCGCGCTTTATGGTGTTTATCACTTGCCTGTATTCGCCTTTATCGGTGAGAAAGGGATTCAGAACGGCATTTGTGGATTATTTGTTTTCACATTATATTCACGCTTTGCACTGAACCTGTCGGTCTACTTAAAAAAGAATTACGGCTACGCGGTTACATCATCCAATCTGCGCGCGAATGTTCAGGGAAGAGGCGCAATAACAGGCGCGTATGTAATAGCGAAAATATTGAAAGTTTATGCCATTTTTGTATTCGTCGGCGGTATTGCTATCGCAATGTTTAACGCTTTTATGCCTGTTATCGACTTCAGTACGCCATATCAAATGGTTTTCCTTCACAAAACCTTGGCAGAAGTTATGAAGCATTAAACCCTTTGCGCAATAACAAAACAATTAAATAACAGATAAATATCGGGTTTTGCGACTTGATTTTATAGATTTGCGGGTATGGCGGAACTGGCAGACGCACAAGATTTAGGTAACGTCACCTCGGTGTAACAATTAAATAACAGATAAAATTCGGGTTTTGCGACCTGATTTTATAGATTTGCGGGTATGGCGGAACTGGCAGACACGCTAGATTTAGGTAACGCTACCTCGGTGTAACAATTAAATAATTTGATTTTCACAGCGAAAAGCTGTTGAAATATAGATGTGCGCCCGTGGCGGAACTGGCAGACGCGCCGGGTTTAGGTCCCGGTCCTTCGGGGTGCAGGTTCAATTCCTGTCGGGCGCACCAAAGATTAAAAATCCGAACCTCTCTCCGGACGGAGAAGGGTTCGGATTTTTCTATTATTTCACTTTATTGTTTTATTACTGTTTTCAGATGAAAAGCGATAAAACAGAAGTCAGTGGGATATATATGTAATGTAGAACGAGATATGGTTTTATTAATCGTTTTCACAAAAACACTCTTCATATTCTTTAAATGATAATTCTTCAATTAACTTTGATATCTCAAATCCAAATTCATTCTTTTACATTTTAAGAATGTCCTAGGACGCATGATAAGCATTCAGCACTTCATCTGATGTATAAGAAGCGCCGCAATCTAAAAAATCTTCAAAGCAAGCGCTGTCTGCCGAAGTATCATCCGCAAGCAGATTTGGGTTCATATCCCCGAGCAGTCTACCCAACTGAGGATTTTTGGTTTTTTCAAATTTTAAATCAAGCAAATTGAATAAAGTCAAATATGCTTTTTTTGAATATTTTTCTGTCATATTACTTGTTACTTGAAAGTTAAACTTCAGCAATCCCGGCACGAAAACTGCCGCATATCGTCAAGCCGCAGCAGTACGGGCGCAAAACCGGAAACAACGCCGACATCAACGTCGATCCACGTGTCGGTGAAAAGGATCTTCCCGCTGTATTCTGCGCCATAGAACAGGGTCGGCGTGTGACCGAATATGGTCGTGACGTCGTCAAAGTATTTGTCAGTAAGCCTTGGCCTATCCCAAATCATCTCATACAGCTCATACTCGTCCAGCCTCTTATCAGGGCGGAACTCACCTAAGCCGCTGTGAACCAGCAGAAAGTCTTTTCCGCCGACATTGATTTTGAGATAGGCGGGGAGCGAGTACAAATACAAGCCGAGCTCCGCGCGTTCGGCCGCGGAAATACCGCACAAGCCCTCCAGCGTTGGCATGCCGCCTTCCTCCGTCCAAATACAAAGGCGATATTCCTCTTCACCGTGCAAATACGGCGTGATATCCTCTTTGTCCGGGTCAAAGAGGAACTCATATCTGCGGAGCATATCCTCATGGTTGCCGAGCAGCAGCGTAACGTTCGGCGTATCCAATGACCATTGAAGATATCTTACGCCGTCTTTTCCTCTGTCCACAACGTCTCCGAGAATGTAGAGCATATCGTTTTCGGAAAACCCGACGGAATTTAGCAAATCCAAAAATTTTTCAAACGGATAACCGTGTAAATCAGATGTTACGTAGATCATGCTATTCCTCAATCCATAAATTGCCACTCATATTCTTCATCGGTTATTTCTTTCATGCGGCGGATGTCGGCGGTAATTTCCTCTTTTTGCTTTTCGCTCAATCTCGCCGTCATGTCGCGGTGTCTTTTTAGCATATCGCGCGCTTTCATCATTTGAAACAGATCTTTTTTGATCAACGCTTCACGGAATATATCATTCGCCATAAAGCGGCTGCCGGCATTATACAATTCATCGGATTTTTTTACATTGCCCTCTTCGCACGCTTTCTGTATAAGCGACTTCCGACAACTGGCAGACATACGGCAATATTCCTCTGCCGCCGTGAGATAACCGTACATTAACATCCCATCGCTGATACGCTCAAAGTATTCTGCAACGACCCCGTACATTTCTTCTTTCTTGTGGTATTTCCATATAATGTCGAGTGTGACCTCTTTTTCCTCAAAAAACCAATACAGCGCTTCCGCGGCATTGCCCAGCATCAGCGAGGACACGCCGAGCGTTTTGCAGATCCTGCGGCGGTTTTGATATTCTTTTTCACTGTTTCTGTCGCACGATAGCCAATAATAGGTTCCCGCTTCCTTCATGTCGGAATAAACTTCCTGCCATTTGTCTTTGAGGGCAGCT
>JAFUUV010000147.1 GCA_017471345.1 Ruminococcus sp. | reverse complement strand
TATCAAAACAAACAGCTGCTGCTTATCCCCTCGCGATTTGCCATCGCTATGCAGGAAAGAGGCTGGTTATTGCGCGACGACATTATCTGGTACAAACCCAACCGGATTCCGGCAAGTGTAAAAGACCGTCTCAACAATACCTACGAGCACGTTTTCCACTTTGTGTTAAACAAAAAATACTATTTTAACCTTGATGCTGTCAAAGTACTTGGTGCAAACGGCCGAATGAAAAACCCGGGAGATGTCTGGTCAATTAACACACAGCCGTTAAGCGGAAACCACACTGCTTCATTTCCTGAAAAACTGATCGAAAAAATTATTCTCTGCGGCAGTCCGGAAAATGGCATTGTTTTTGATCCGTTTTTAGGCACTGGCACCACTTGGGTGGTGAGTGACCGATTGAATAGAAATTGTATCGGCTTTGAAATAAACAGTGAGTTCTATACTTATGCAACCCGACGATTTCAAGAAAGCAGGAATGTATCGCCATGCCTAAAGACATAATTCTGATCGACAATCAACGCTTATGCAATTGCAAGCAAGGATATCTCTCTTGTATTTCGGCAAAAGAATGGATGAAAAACCAAATCGGCGTTTGGCAATTTACTTATGAACAGAGGGATATCCGCAACAAAAACGTCCATCCTGCGGTTTTTCCGATTGCCATGGCAAAAAGAGTAATTGAACAGTTTACCCACGAAGGTGAACTGGTGATTGATCCGTTTGTCGGCTCGGGTACTACACTCGTAGCCGCTCAGGATTTAGACCGCAACGCGGTTGGCTTTGATTTAAAACAAGAATATGTAGATCTGGCCAACCTGCGCATTTCCGAACCGCCTTTGCTTTGTCGCACCAAGCAACTTGCAGTCTGTGAGGACGCGCGAAACATTGTGAACCGTCTGGCTGAAAATTCCGTTAAACTCGCGTTTACCTCACCGCCATATGCAAATATGCTCAACCGGAAAAGAAAAAATAAAAGCAGACGCGGAGATTTGCGCAAGAATCAGCAATTAGACAAAATTGAACAGTATAGCCAAGACCCGCGAGATCTCGGCACGATGCCGTCAGATATGTTTGAAACAGCACTGTGCGAAATTTTCAGTCAGATGAAACCAGTTTTTCAGAAAAAAGCGCATATCCTGATCAACATTACCGACGCGTGGATAGACAGCAAGCGTGTTCCTCTTCATATCAATGTCATTAATGCCATGCAAAATGCCGGATATGTATTTCGCAACACTATCATCTGGGACCGGCGAAACCTCGTCAATCAAATCGGCATTTTCGGCTGGCCGAGCAGCTACATTACGATGGGAACAACCTTTGAATACATCTTGGATTTTACAATTGCTTGAGACCACTAAAAAGCAGTGCATCCGGAACATCCGGTGTGCACTGCTTTTTTATACCTTGATATGTCGTTCGTATAAGCTTTCTTTATATGAAGGCCTGATACGGATTTTGGTCCCATGATTATGCCCTGTGCGTGCGTCAAAATCTACATAAATAAACCCTTGCTTCATCAACTCAATAAATCGCTCAAGCGAGGGATCTACATAGGCTTCTATTTCTCGGTATCTGTAGTATTCCTCACCGTCTATCTTTTTTGTATCCGCCCTGACATACATCAGATTTTTCAGCTTTGTTTGCAGCTTCTTGGAAATAACTGCAAATGTCCAGTATGGTTTGGGGTCTAACTCTCCAGTTCCAACGCCATGAAGTATAAAGTCACGCCATTCAGCGTGCCGATCAGCGATCCTGTCATACCGGAACGAAACCAAAAAGCGTTCTTGTTTTTCATCAATACAAACAGAAAACCCACGATCACTGGTACTGGTCACATTAATCGTTTGTCGAAAGCTTCTTTCATCGGCCGGGTACGTTATTCCTGCTTTTTGATGCGGCCAACCGTAAAGCGGCAATAAAATCTGCGGTACAATTTTCGAGCGACGAGGAAAAGGCTCACTGTGAAAAAGAGTGAGCAAAGAGCTTGTTCTTGAGCGTTGACTCTTCAGCTCCCAAGCGCCGAAATCCGGCAGCTGTAAATTATTCTCCTCAACCTCCAGAAGATCCTCCAAAGTATTTCCAACGCCACCGTTATTTCCTGGCCTTCTATTTTTTATCCAGCCCATTTCCTTAATCATCTGCAATCGGTCTTTTAATATTTCCAAATCTTGTTCACGCATAACTTACCTCTCTGTTCGTTGTTTTCAGATGCCGTCAAAGTTCCATAAATAGCTCGCTCAATGAAATTTCAAAGCCATCAGCTATTTTTTTAATGTTATTCAATGAGATGTTCCGTTTTCCGGATTCCACTGAGGCATAATACGTTCTGTCCATCCCAATCTTTAATGCAAATTTTTCCTGACTGAGTCCAGTATGCTGTCTCAATTCTCGTATACGGTTGCCGAAATCATCTAAAATCATCAAATACTCACCTCTCTATCTCTCATTATAGTAGGATGTTGTATTTCAGGCAACGGACTATCAGCAACGATATGCACTTTCTATCCCAAGATACAATTCCAAAAAATCATTGACAAAAACGGCGTAAAATGCGATAATAGAGGGGTATGCAAAACTATTTGTGAAGGAGAGATTTTTATGGCGCAGGAGCTTGCGAAATCCTACAAGCCCTCGGACTTTGAGGACAGAATCTACGACTTCTGGATAAAAGGCAACTACTTTCATACAGAAGCGGATCCCGATAAAAAACCCTATACAATTGTGATGCCGCCGCCCAACATCACCGGACAGCTGCACATCGGCCACGCGCTCGACGAAACCCTGCAGGACATTCTGATTCGCTGGAGAAGAATGTCGGGCTACGCCGCGCTGTGGGTGCCCGGCACCGACCACGCCTCCATCGCGACCGAAGCGAAAATCGTGGAGGCGATGCGCAGGGAAGGCGTGACCAAGGAGGATCTCGGCCGCGAGAAGTTCCTCGAACGCGCGTGGGAATGGAAGCGCGAGTACGGCGGCAGAATTACGCGCCAGCTGCGCAAGCTCGGCGTCAGCTGCGACTGGGAACGCGAGCGCTTCACCATGGACGAAGGCTGCTCCGAGGCGGTGCGCGAGGTCTTTGTCAAGCTGTACCAACAGGACAAAATCTACCGCGGCAACCGCATGGTCAACTGGTGTCCGCACTGCGTGACCTCGATTTCCGACGCGGAGGTGGAGTACGAGGAGCAGCAGGGACACTTCTGGCACATCCTCTATCCGGTCAAGGAGACCGGCGAACTGCTTGAAATCGCCACCACCCGTCCCGAAACCATGCTGGGCGACACCGCCGTGGCAATCAACGCCGCGGACGAGCGATACAAGCACCTGCACGGCTGCCATGTGATGCTGCCGCTGCTGAACAAGGAAATTCCGATTGTGTGCGACGAGCACGCCGATATGGAAAAGGGCACCGGCGTGGTGAAAATCACCCCTGCCCACGACCCCAACGACTACGAGGTCGGCAAGCGCTGCAGCCTGCCGATGGTGCGCGTGTTTACCTACGACGGCAAAATGACCGGCGCGGCGGACGCTGCCGCCTATGCCGAGCAGAAGGCACAGGGCAGACTTGCCGAAAACGAGCCGGAGGTGCTCGACTGCGGCAAATACGCCGGCATGACCACCGCCGAGGCGCGCGAGGCGATTGTCGCCGACCTGACCGCGCTCGGACTGCTCAGGGAGGTCAAGCCGCACACCCACGACGTCGGCACCTGCTACCGCTGCCACACCACAATTGAGCCGATGGTGTCCAAGCAGTGGTTTGTGCGCATGGAACCGCTCGCCAAGCCTGCCATCAAGGCGGTACGCGAGGGCGAAACCAAGTTTGTACCCGAACGCTTTGAAAAAATCTATTTCCACTGGATGGAAAATATCAAGGACTGGTGCATCTCCCGTCAGCTCTGGTGGGGACACCGGATTCCGGCTTACTACTGCGCGGCTTGCGGCGATGTGACCGTCGCCAAGGACGCGCCGGAAAAATGCTGCCACTGCGGCTGCACGCAGCTGACGCAGGACGAGGACACCCTCGACACATGGTTCTCCTCGGCGCTGTGGCCGTTCTCGACCCTCGGCTGGCCGAAGGAAACCGCGGATTTGAAGTACTTCTACCCCACCGCCACACTGGTGACGGGCTATGATATCATCTTTTTCTGGGTGGCGCGCATGATTTTCTCCGCGATTGAGCAGACCGGCAGCGTGCCCTTTGACACCGTGTTTATCCACGGCATCGTCCGCGACGAGGCGGGCAGAAAAATGAGCAAATCGCTGGGCAACGGCGTTGATCCGCTCGAGGTCATCGAAAAGTACGGTGCCGACGCGCTGCGCTTCCTGCTGGTGACCGGCAACTCGCCCGGCAACGACATCCGCTATTCCGAAAAGCGCATTGAGGCCTGCTCCGGCTTTGCCAACAAGCTGTGGAACGCCTCGCGCTATGTGCATATGAACATTGACGCCCACGACGTCAAAAACGCGCTGCCCGACACGCTGACCACCGAGGACAAGTGGATTCTCTCCACCCTCAACACCGTCGCCAAGGAGGTCAACGAAAATCTCGGCCGCTTTGAGCTGGGCATCGCCGTGCAGAAGGTCTACGAGTTTATCTGGGACTGCTACTGCGACTGGTACATCGAGCTGACCAAGGCGCGTTTGCAGACCGAGGGCGAGGACGCGCAGAATGCCCGTCAGGTGCTGCTGTATGTTCTCGATCAGATTCTGCGCCTGCTGCACCCCTTCATGCCGTACATCACCGAGGAAATCTGGCAGACGATTCCCCACGAGGGCGAAACCGTCATGTTAGCGGACTACCCGTCCTTCCGGCGCGAGCTGGACTTCCCCGAGGCAGCGCAGGAAATGCAGCGCATCATGGACGCCATCCGCGCCATCCGCAACCGCAGAAGCGAAATGAACGTACCGCCGTCTCGCAAGGCGAAGGTCTGCATCGCCACCAAGTTCCCCAAAACCTTTGAGGACGGCGAGGCGTTCTTCCTCAAGCTCGCCTCCGCCAGCGCGGTTGAGGTCGGCGAAGCCTTTGATCCGGAGGGCGCCGTGACCATCGTCACCCCCGACGCGAAGGTCTACATCCCGATGGACGAGTTGGTTGACAAGGAAGCCGAGCGCAAGCGTCTGAACAAGGAGTTAGAGCAGCTGCAAAAGCGCCTCGCGCAGTCCGAGGGCAAGCTGAAAAACCAAGGCTTCCTCTCCAAAGCGCCGGCGAACGTCGTAGAGGGCGTTCGTGCGCAGGCGGAGAAGGAAAAGGAGCAAATCGCCCTGATTGCTGCCGCTCTCGCAGCACTGAATTAATCAATCCTTATTTTAATTTTCTCCTTTTTACAAAAACGGAAAGACTTGACAAGCGTCAGGTCTTTCCGTTTTTTTGGGTTCGAGGAACAAAAACCGCTTGACAACAGTGGCGCTCTGTGCTATACTCAAATTAACAAATGTACATATATTCATATGTTCAATTATCGAGGTGATACCATGGACAAAGACAGCATACCCGATTTGGATTTACTCTTTGAGTTGGCGGACTTGTTCAAGGTGTTCGGCGACTCCACACGCCTGCGGATTATGTACGCGATTGCGGATGACGAGATGTCGGTACTGCGCATCGCGGAGACGCTGGGCATGGAGCAGAGCACCATTTCGCATCAATTGCGCGTCCTGAAAAACAACAAGCTGGTGCGGTCACGGCGCGAGGGCAAGCAGATTTACTATGCGCTCGATGACGACCATGTGAAAAAAATCATTGAGATGGGCATTGACCATCTTCTGGAGTGACCGCTATGACCTACACCTACACGCTCGAAAATCTCAACTGTGCCCACTGCGCCGGCAAAATCGAGCAAAAAATCGCCGCGACGGAGGGCTACGAAAAGGTCAGCTTCAACTTTGCGACCAAGGCGCTGCGGTTTGAGAGCAGGCGCAAAAACACCCTCGCGGAAATTCAGGCAATCTGCGACAGCATTGAGGACGGCGTCACCGTGACGGACAGCACGGTCAAGCCCGAAAAAAAGCGACTGACCACCGCGCGCCTGCTGCTGTGCATCGCCGTGCTCTTCGGCGTCGCGGCGCTGACGGTTCACCTGACGGTGTCCCATCCGGCGGCGAATTGGATTGTCCTCGGCTGCAGCCTGGCGGCCACGCTGCTTGCCGGCTGGAAGGTGTTTGTCAAGGGCTTCAAAAACCTCATCAAATTCAACATTGAGGAAACCGTGCTGATGAGCATCGCCGTGATTGCGGCGTTTATTCTCGGCGAATACGTCGAAGGCGCGATGGTGACGCTGCTGTTCACCATCGGCGAGCTGATTGAGGACTACGCGGTGGACGCTTCCCGCCGCGACATTGAAAAGCTGAGCCAAATTCGTCCCGACACGGCGTTCATCCCTGACGAGCACGGACACGAAACCGAGGTTGCCGCCGCAAGCGTGGCGGTCGGCAGCGAAATCATCGTCAAGCCGCACACAAGAATCCCTTTGGACGGCATTGTCACCGACGGCAGCTCAACGGTTGACAACGCGGCACTGACCGGCGAGAGCATCCCTGTTGCCGTCACGGCGGACAGCGAGGTGCTCAGCGGCGGCGTCAACGGCGACGGACTGCTGCGCGTGCGCACGACCAAGGCATTCGGCGACAGCACCGCCGCCAGAATTCTGCAAATGGTGGAGGACGCGGCGGCACGCAAGGGAAAAAGCGAAAAGCTGATTTCCCGATTCGCGTCTGTCTACACACCTGTCGTGATTGGCATCGCGGTGCTGATCGGCGTTCTGCCGCCGATTTTAGGCATGGGCAGCTTCAGCGAATGGATTTACAACGCGCTGGTGGTGCTGGTCGCGTCGTGTCCGTGCGCGATTGTGATTTCCGTTCCCCTCGCCTACTTCGCCGGCATCGGCGCGGCGTCGCGTCAGGGTGTGCTGATTAAGGGCGGCAAGTACCTTGAGGCGCTGGCGACCGCGAAAAACTTTGTATTCGACAAAACCGGCACCCTGACCACCGGCAAGCTGACGGTCAGCGAGGTCGTGGCGTTTGACGGCTATGAAAAGGAGGAGATTCTCCGCCTTGCCTCCGCCGCCGAAGCATACTCCGCGCATCCGATTGCGCGTGCCATCCGCGAAACCGCCGACGGCAACGGTGTTCCCCTGACGGATTACCGCGAAACCGCCGGCAAGGGCACGACGGCGGAATATCACGGCAGGAAGCTGACCTGCGGCGCGTATGACGGCGAGATACCGGCGGAAGCGCTTGACTGCAACGTCTTTTTGGCGCTCGACGGCAGGCTGATTGGCGCCATCAAAATCGGCGATACCGTCCGCGAGGAAAGCCGTGACGTGCTGACAGCGCTGAAAGCCCTCGGCGCGACACAGACCATGATGCTGACCGGCGACGGCGAACACGCCGCGCAGGCGGTTGCCGCGACGGTCGGCGCCGACAGCTACCAAGCCGGACTGCTGCCCGAGGATAAGCTGCGCGCGGTGCGGCAGCTGAAGGGCGGCGTGTGCTTTGTCGGCGACGGCATCAACGACGCGCCGGTGCTCTCGGCAAGCGACTGCGGCATCGCGATGGGCTTTGGCAGCGAGGCGGCACTGGAGGCTGCCGACGCGGCGCTGGCGTCGGGCAATCTCAAGCCTCTGCCCGACGCCGTCAGAACGGCGCGGCGCACCCTGCGCACCGTCCGCACCAACATCATCTTCGCGATTGCGGTCAAGGCGGCGGTGATTGTGCTCGCGTGCTTCGGCTTGGCGGCAATCTATATGTCCGTGCTCGCCGACACCGGCGTGTGCGTCCTCTGCGTGCTCTACACCGCGCGTCTGCTGAAATTCAAATAATACTAATACCTAATAAAAAGTAGACAATCTTTGCGGTCTATTTTCCGCAATACTGCGTTGTCGTCCTTGCAAGGCGTCAGCCTTGCCGCGTCCTTCGCCTTGTCTTGCGAAAAATATCCTCGCAAAGTATTAGTCTA
>JAFUUV010000146.1 GCA_017471345.1 Ruminococcus sp. | reverse complement strand
CAATGAAACCCTTCATAACCGTAAAGCGAAGCAATGCCGTTTTCATAACAGTTATCATAGCTTTGGTGTTCAATGATTTTTGGCAAATCTTCGGAAAAATAATCCGTTACTTTTTCTCCAGCTGTTTTTCCCGTATTGTCAAATACGAAAGAAGCCAGCTCCGTGCGTGTCGAGTAATCCCGATCTACGGCATAAACGGTCACTCCGCTTAAAACCAATATTCCGGAAAGCATCGCCGCAATTATTCTTTTCATAAAAATGACCTCCTCGTTATCATTACGGACTCACATATGGCAATGAGTCAATAAGTCCTATTGAAAATTTCTGAATAATGGTGGCGTCTGATAAATCAATACTGCCATCAAGATTAACATCTGCCGCTCGTTGTTGATTATCTGAATTTGACGCTTACCTCCGGCTTATCGCCGGAGCTGTTGTGTTTTTATATTCAGCTGTGATTACTGACCGCCAAAGGGATTTTTAATTTTATCCATAATGCCGCCGCCGAGAATTTCCTTGGCTTTCGCGAGGATATCCTTCGCCTGATCCTCGCCGATGTTCAGCTTGGAAGCAATCTGGCTGATGATATTGCCGGCATTCGCGAGCAGGTTGTTGCCCTCAAGCACCTCGTTGACCTTTTCGCCGTCGGACTGGCTGAGACCGGTTTTCTTGGTCAGCTCCGAGATAAAATCTAATTTGTTCATGGGAAAGCACCTCTTTCAGTGATATAGGTATTATTTCAGATATTTGCCTGACGTTTCGCCGACTGCACCGTCGATGCCGGTGAAGCCTGCCGCGCAGCAGACATAAACGCGCATATTTGCCGTGCCGATGCTCGGAACGGTGAGTGTGCCGTCGGTGACATAGCGAACATCGCCGGTGACCGCGTCAATATACTGACCGTTGGGCAAGCCCTTGAAGGTCGCGCCGCCGGATACGGAAACGCAGGCAAGGCTGTCCACATTGTTGTCCGTGTAGCGGCGGATGTACGCCATTTTACCGCTGACGTTGGACGAAGAAGTGGTATACTGTCCCATCTGCAGCGCAGGAATCGCGCGGCGGATGGCGTTGAGCTTGGTGATATGCTTGGCAAGCTCGTATTCAAGGGTTTTCTTGACGGTGCCGGTAGCGGTATATTCGCTGAAATCCGTCGCGGTGACGTCACCCTCTAAGTAATCGCCGAAGTAGGCGCGTCCGGTGACGGAAAGCGGCTTGTTGGGACCGACGTCGATGACGTTGCCCTTGGCGAATTCGACCTCGGAGCCGTAGTAGATACACGGAATGCCGCGGAAGGTGAACATCAAATCGAGGTTCTCCGCCCACGCCTCGGTACCGCCGGAGAAGCGGCTGTTTTCATCGGGCTGCTCGGGAGCGTAGTCATGAGAATCGACGTACATGACATTGTAGGTGGCGTCGTTGTAGTACTTATCGCCGGAAAGCGCGAGATTGTAAGCACCCTCCGCGCTGCCGAAGGCACGGTGCATCGGGAAGTCAATCGCTTCCATACCCGAAGCCATGGAGCGGTCGGGCGTATGATAGGTAATGCCCTTAAGGAAAGCGTTGTCGCTGGTCGGCTCGTCGCTCGGGTCATCCTCGGCAAGATAGTGGTCGAAGGTGATGTTCATATTGGTGTTGATGTCCTCAAAGCTGCTGCCCCAGCGCCACTGCTGCGCCCACTTGGGATTGCTCTCCTTCCAGGTGTAGTAGGGAGCGGATTCCTCGGCGTGACCGCGGTACCATGTTGCCGGCATACGGGTGCAGATTTCACCGAACATCAGGAAATTGCTGTGACCTGCCGCCTTTGCCGCGTCATAAATCTGGTCGTTGAACATCATGTTCAGCGCGACACGCGGAATATGACGGACGGTATCGACACGGAAGCCATCGACGCCGCGGTTGATGAAGGAGGCATACGCCTCGGTGACGTACTCGGCAACCGCCGGATTCTCGGTGTTGAGGTCAACACAGTCGCCGGCAATCTGGCAATATTTGCAAGACCAGTCGTCCCAGTTGAGGCTCTGGAAATAGCCGGTATGATAATAGTTCTTGTTGTTGTAGAGCGGATGGCTTGAAAGCTTGTTGGAAGCGTAATCCTTTTCATCGGGAACAAGACCGGTGGAGTTGCCGTTGTCGCCCGAGTAAGCCGTATTTTTCATCAGGTTGAGACGCTGCTGATACTGCACCGCGCCCTTTTGCGCCCAGTACTCCTCAGCGGATTTGAGTCCGAAGGAATCGAGCAGGTACTTGGTCGGCACCATCGAATCCTCTAAGCTGGAGAGGTCGGCGTCGGTGTCCTTGGTGAAGAGCGGACAGAAGAAGGACTCACCGAAGTTGCCGGTATGCTGGAAAACGACGTCCTGGAACAGCTTCATGCCCTTTTCATGGACAGCGCGAATCAAATCGTCAAAATCAAAATCATCACTTTCATAGCGGGAATCGACGGTGGAGAAGTCCATGGCGTGGTAGCCGTGGTAGTCATAGCCGGAGGCGTTGGTGACAACCGGCGTTACCCAGATGGCGGAGAAGCCGAGCGCCTTGATGTAATCCAGCTTCTCGGCAAGTCCCTTGAAGTCTCCGCGCCACGCGGGATCGTCCTCGGGATTGCCTGCCTGCGCGTCGTCCCAGCAATGGACGTTGTTGCTCTTGTCGCCGTCATAGAAACGGGTGGTCATAACGAAGTAAATCGTTTCCTGACGCAGGTCGGTGTCGCTGACGGGATCGACGTCGTCGGGATTATGCTTTGACCACTTGCCGTTGGAGAACCACCACTCGGTGACGTCGCTGTCGTCACGCGCGGTAAGCTTTTGCTCGCGCGAGTACTGCTTGCCGGACGCGTCGGTGATGAGGGCGTTGACCTTGGTGACGCCGCTGATGGTGAAATTGAACCAATCGCCGGAGGCGGTCATTTTGTCGCCGGGATAGGATTTGGACATTGCAGAGTTGGTGGGAAGGGAGTTCCACAGATAGATATAAGGCTGCGAAAGGTCATCCTGCCGTGCATGCACAACAATTTGCTTCTCAGACGCAGAAACCCCGGGGTCGTCCGGGGTTTCCACAGCTGTTGCTGATATCATTTGTGCCGTGACGACCATTAAAAGAACGATGACTAACGCAAGAATACGTTTCATACCGGTCATGGTCTGATCAAGTCTCCTTTATCGGAAAATTATCGGGAAATCAAAATCTGAATCGCGGTCGCGTCGGTAACAGTGATTTTTCCGTCACGATCCACGTCAGCGAGGTCGAGTCGGATGGTACGCGCTTCAGGAAACTCCGCGCAATACTTCTGCACGTAGGT
>JAFUUV010000145.1 GCA_017471345.1 Ruminococcus sp. | reverse complement strand
CCTTTGAAAGCGGTGATTTGTACAACTCCGTGTGGTACAAAATTACCGAAAAATCCGGCAGCAAGACCGGTTATGTCCATAAGGACTACGTGACCGCGGAGGACAGCGGCAACAGCAATCAAAACAACAATAATTCTGTCACACCTTTGTCCGACGATACAACCGGAAAAATCACCGATGATTATGTCAATCTGCGTTCGGGCGCGGGCACCGGCAATTCGATTGTTACCGTTATGCGCAAGGACACCGCCGTTATCTTTGTCAGCACCGCTTCAAAGAATGGCTGGTATCAAATTAAGCTTTCCAACGGTACGACCGGCTGGGTAAGCGGCGATTATGTTTCGATGGACAAGTCTTCCTCCGGCGGTTCGGGCAGCTCTGGCAGCTCCGGTTCTTCCGCTTCCACCGGTTACGTCAGCGATGATTATGTCAATCTCCGCAAGGGCGCAGGCACCGGCAACGCGATTGTCACCTGTATGCGCAAAAATACAAAGTTTACGCTGGTCAGTGAAACGCCCAGCGGCGACTGGTACAATATCAAGACGGCGGACGGACAGACGGGATGGGTAATCAAAACCTACATCACCATCGAAAAAACGTCCTCCAATACCGAGCCCGACACCAAGCCGAGCTCCTCCGGCAGCGTCAGCCTGAACACCTCGTCCGAGACCATCTACACCGGCAATCAGCTTGCCATCACCGCCAAGGGCAGCTCGCTGAAATGGTCAAGCTCCGATACCTCGGTAGCTACCGTTAATGCCTCCGGTGTTGTCACCGCCAAAAGCGCCGGCAGCGCCAGAATCACGGCGAGCAACGGCAGCGCCTCAGCGACCTGCAGCATTACGGTTCGCTCCGGCAGCAGTGTCAACATTTCTTCCTCCAGCATCTCCAATATGCGCCGCGGCAAGTCCGTCCTGCTCAAATCGACGACCTCCGGTGTCAAGTGGAAGTCCTCCAACACCGCCATTGCCACTGTGGACGGCGGCATTGTGGATACCAAGTCGCAAAACGGCTTTGTCACCATCACTGCCTACACCTCCACCGGAGCGGCAACCTGTCTGATTGAGGTTATCGGCAGAGATAATATCCGCCTTGTCTACGCGACGCCCAACTCCGCGCCGAAGGGCGCCAAGGTCACCTTCAAGGCGATTACCGATACCGACCGCGTGGGCGTATACTTTGTCGTCACCAACGGCAGCACCTCCTACACGGTAGACGCCGCCAAGGAGAAAACCGAAAACGGCACGATTCTCTGGTCAGGCTCACAGACGCTCAACACCTCGGGAGCATGGACCTATAAGGCGTATTCCAAATTTGTCGATTACGACAAATATCTCACTACTCCCACCAACGGTGAGGGAGAGGTGTTTGTCAGCAACTCTGCTGATACCACGACTGCCGTCACCGGTGAGCGCCGTGCCAGCGACGAAATCATCGAGGTCATCGCGAACTACGAGGGCTTCCTTGGTGAGCTGACTTCGGACGCCATCACCTCCGATCCCACCGTCGGCTTCGGCAAGATTATCGGCACCAACGAGCAGTTCTATAATAACCTTACCCGCAACGAGGCGTATGCCTATCTGTGCCAGACCGTCAACTCCGGCGGCTACACCACGCGTACCAACGCGTTTTTGACCTCCAATGACGTCAAGTTCAACCAGCAGCAGTTCGACGCGCTTGTCTGCTTTGCCTACAATGTCGGCGCTTATGCCATCTCCGGCGACAGCGACCTCAGCTCTGTCCTGCTCGACACCGGCTCCGGTGCTTCGTCCGCGTCTGTCAAAGCAGGCGGCAGCGGCTATGTCGACGGCAGCGGCGTCAACCTGCGTTCCGGCGCCGGCACCGGCTACTCGGTGGTCACCACCATGGATTCCGGTACCGCCTTCACCTTTGTGGACGGGAACCTTTATAACTCCAACTGGTACAAAATCAAGCTGTCCAACGGCACTACCGGCTATATTTATTCCTCGTATGCCGCGGCGTCCGGCGGCTCCGGCAGTCGGGATCTCAGCAAGGTGGATCAGCAGCGGTTTGTCAGCAATTTCTTCCAGTACCACCACGCTGCCGGCGAATGCTACTGGGGATTGCTTTACCGCCGCATTGACGAAGCCGAGATTTTCTTCTACGGCGACTACGTCCGTGACGGCTACAACAATAAACATAATTTCCGATTCACCTGTTCACACAACAGCAGCTTCGGAGTATAAAGAAGGATTTACATGAAAAAAATTGGATTTATCGGCGCGGGCAATATGGCGACAGCCATCATCAAGGGTATCGTTGCCCGCAACAAAAGCGCTGAAGGCATCTATGTCTATGACCTCAGCGAAGAAAAACAGCGTTTGATACAAGAGCTCGGAGCCGCGGTCTGCGGCTCTTGCGCTGATGTCACCGAGAAAAGCGACATCATTGTTTTGGCGGTCAAGCCGCAGAATTACGCCGAGGCAATCGCCTCTTTGCGGTCTGCGGCAACGCTTGACAAAACCTTTGTGTCCATCGCGGCAGGCATCTCCATCGCCTATGTGCAGCGCGCGCTCGGCATGGCCTGTCCGGTTGTCCGCGTCATGCCCAACACTCCCTTGCTGCTCGGCAAGGGCGCGTCCGCGCTCTGTCCCTCCGAGAACATTTCCGACGAGGACAAGGCAGTGGTGGAGTCCATGTTTGCCGGCAGCGGCGTTTGCGAGTATATTACCGAGGAGCACATGAACGAGATTATCGCGGTCAACGGCTCCAGTCCGGCGTATATCTATCTGTTCGCCAAGGCGATGGCGGACTACGCCGCATCCTGTGGCATTGATTACGACAAGGCGATGAACCTGATTTGCGCTACACTGGAGGGTTCCGCCGCTATGCTGCGCGAAAGCGGCGACTCCGCCGATGTGCTGATTGAAAAGGTCAGCTCCAAGGGCGGCACCACCATCGCCGCGTTGGAGCAGCTCCGCGCGCACGGTTTTACCCAAGCGATTCATGACGCCATGGACGCCTGCACCAAGCGTGCCGAGGAGCTCGGCAGGTAACATAAATCATCCGCTTTTCTCATATGCTTTAATGGATTCATTAAAGAGAGGAATGTTGTGATGAAAGGCATTGTATTTTCATTCAAAAAACCACAGACGGCGCGGCTGCGTCCAAGCCTGCGGCTTCCTGCCATCGGCGTTCTGCTCAAACGCCACGGCAGTGTGCTGCTGTTTGTGCTGTTGTTGCTGACGGGACTGGCTTTCGGAGCCGTTTATGCCCACCGCGCGGACAGCACGCTGCTGCAGTCGCTGGATTTTCTGTTTACAACCAATCTGGAGACGCGGCTGAGTAAGGGTGCTTTCGGCATCTTCTGCGCCTGCTTTGCGTCAGATTTTATTTTTCTCACGGCAGTTTACCTGTTTGGACTCGCGCCGTGGGGCTTGCCGTTCCAGCTTTTCGCCGTGCTCTTCAAGGGCTTCGGCACCGGACTGACCGCCGCGTATCTGCTGGTGATGAACGGCATGAGCGGCTTGGGCTTCTATCTGTTGGTGCTGCTGCCCGGAACCTTTTTGTTCTGTGTCGCGCTCACCGGCTTTGCCGCCGCCGCTCTGACCTTTTCGGGACATCAGTTCTTGCTGATTATCGGCAGGGAGCTTCCCGCTGACTCCCTGCGTGCGTCCACCCTGCGCTACAGCTCGCGCTATCTCTCGTCGCTGCTGATGACCTTCTGCGCCGCTGTGCTTGACACTGTGCTGTGGACGCTGTTTGCGGGTACTTTTTGGTAATCATTCGGAGGACACTTATGGCAAATGAAACCCACTCTCTGCCAATAGCACAGGTGTTCGGCAATTTGTTTCGCGGTTTTCCCAAGCTGTTGCTGACCAACCTGCTGTTCGCGATTCCCGCAGCCGTTTTTTTCGGGATTTTCTACGCGATTAACGCGCTGACAGGCTTACACGCGTTTTTTATCCAATTGATATCCGTCATTCCGCTGTTTCCGTTCTACGCGGGTGTGGTCGGGGTGACGCTGCATCTCGCCAAGGGAGAGCAGGGCTTGCAGGTCACGCGCACCTTTCTTGCGCTTGTCAGGGAGAACTTTTCCAAGTTCCTTGTGCACGGCATCCTGTTTTATATCGCGGTATTCTTTACCTACTATTCCACCACGCTCTACTTCCGTCTGGGCAAGGAGAACAGTATGTTCTATGTGCTGATGGTCTTTTGTATTCTCATCGGTGTGCTGCTTCTGTTTTTCTTTTATCATGTTCCCTCCATGACCGTTTGCTTTGACTTGTCGCTCAAGGCGATTTACCGCAACGGTCTGCTGATGTGCTTTGGCGAGCTGAAATCCAACCTGATTGCCACCTTCGGACTCTTTTTGCTCACGGTGGTTTGCTCTACCTTTTTGATTTGCTGCGGCGGCAATCCGGTGGCTGTTATCATTGTAACCATCGTCCTCGGACTCGGTATCGTACCGTCCGTTGCCGCTTTTATCATCAATTCGGCAATCTACAAGCGTATGTACGCGATGATTACCGACCACGAGGCGCAGTCGCGCGCGGTGGACAAGCGAATCAGCGAGAAGCGCAGCGAAATGGAGAATCTCCGCCGCAAAAAGGCGCGGGAGGATGCCGCCGAAGAGCTGAGAAAGCTGGAAATCGACGAAAACGCCGACGGCGACGAGTATATTTATTTTAACGGAAAAATGATGAAGCGCAGCGTCCTGCTGAAAATGAAGCAGGAAGCTGAAGAAAGCGGGGAGAAGTAAATGGCAGGAAAGCACAGCCAAAAGGGCTCCAACGGTCCTTTGATTGTTTTGATTATCGTGGCGGTCGTTGTTGTCGCCGCCATTATTGCCGGCGCCGTTTTTTTGATGAACGGCGGTTTGTCGCTGTTCCAAAAGCAGGAGAGTACCGAACCGACTACAGTCATGACGACCACCGTCGCTGTTCCCGAAACGACGCAGGCGGCGCCTCCTGAAGCAACTACCGTTGCCGCGGAGCAGCCAAAGCCCGAAGAGACAACTGTCGCTCCCGAAACCGGCGTTCCGGCAGAGGAGGAACCGATTGACATCGTTGTACCCACCGACGAGGGAGTGGACATCACCTACTTCAACGCTACCTTTATTCCCAACGGCAAGGTAGAGGACGCCGAGACCGGCGGTACCGCGACACTGCGCGAGGTATTCGGCTCCGGCTACAGTGACGGTGTGCTGACCTTCAACAGCGACGGTACCTTCAGAGATACGCTGGTTTCCGGCGACGCCAACCGCGGCGCTTATGTGGTGCAGGATAAAACCATCCACGCGACCTACACCAACGATAAAAATATGCGCATTGAGGTGACGGAGTGGGACGGCGGTACGCCGGTGTCCTTCCACATCGACTACAACGGCTATATTGTTTATTTCGGGTAGGTGACAGCGATGAAAAAAATGTTATCAGCCATCATTCTGACAGCAGTCGTTTTGTGTTTGCTGCTGTTTTCTGCCTGTCAGAAGGCGGTCAGCCTCAAGGATACCCTCTGGATTCCGGCGCTTGCCAACAACGCCAGCGGTGATGAGGTCGATCTCAACGAGGTTTACAGCGCGCACTATTCCAATTATCAGGGCTCACTCAGCTTTTCCGCGAACGGTACCTTTGAACTGTGGCTTTCTCCGGGCAGTCCCGCTGACGGCACACACACCGGTACCTATGAGTTGGCGGAAAAAACGGTTAATGTATTGTTTGATGACGATACCCAGTCGCAGTTTGATATCGAAACCAAGGGTGATACACAGTACATCGTCGTACCCTACGGCGCGTATCGGGTGTATTTCACCAAGCAGTAAGGAGTACTTATTTTGAATACAGACGTCAAAAAGATACCTGCCGCACCGGCGAAGGAGCGGATTTATCTCTACGACAACGTCAAATGTTTGGCAATTATCCTCGTTGTTGTCGGTCACGCCATCAATTATCTCACGGATTTTGACGGCTTTACGCTCGAAAAAGCCCTGTATGTGATGATTTATTCCTTCCATATGCCGCTGTTCATTTTTGTCAGCGGACTGTTTCTGCGGCCGATGGACGCCGAGACAAAATTCCCCAAGTATAAGGTTCTTGCCTATGTTCTCATCGGCGTTGTTCTGCGGATGATTACTTCGGTGGTGCGCATTTTCACCGGACTGCCTCCCGTATACGCCACCTTCGATATGTATGATACTTATACCTGGTTTATGTGGGCGATGGCGGCGTTTATCGCGCTGACATGGCTGTTCCGCCGGTTTGACAAGCGCTTTGTCATGCTGTTTGCGCTGCTGATCGGTGTGATGGCAGGCTTTGACCGCTACCTCGGCGACGAATTCGCGCTGATGCGTACCGCTGTGTTTTTTCCGGTGTTTCTGTTAGGCTATTTTCTCGATCCGATGGAGCTGTATCGCTTCCTCAACCGCAAAAAGTTCAGGATTATCTCTGTTGTTTTTTTAGCGGTATGTCTCGCGGGCTTTTTGTTCCTGCTCTTTTTCCATCGCGATTTTCTGTTTTCTCTGCGGCCGATTTTTACGGGCAGAAACCGCTTCACCGTTCTCGGCGACCGTTATCTGCTCGGGCCGTTCTACCGGATTTTTGCGTACCTGCTCTCTATCGCCATCAGCTTAGCGCTGATTTGTCTGATGCCGAACAGGAAATTTGGTTATCTTACCGCCATGGGCGCCAAAACGCTGCAAATTTATTTCTGGCACCGCTGCATCCTCTTCATCTTTGAAGAGACGCACCTGTATGAGCATATCGCGCAGCTGACGGGCAATCTGATTGCCACCGTCATTTATCTGCTGTTAGCTGTCGGTCTGACCTTCCTCTGTTCGGTTCCGCTGCTTTCCTTCCCGACCAAGCAGCTTTTGAAAATTGCCAAGAAGACATAACCGTTCAAGCTCCCGATTTCGGGAGCTTTTGCTTTATACCAATCTTCATTAAAAAGTAGACTTTCTACTTTTTAATAGCGCCGTAGGCGCGTCAAGATTGTATAAGACGGCAATTGCGCTTTTGCGCAATTGGAAAACGCGCCAAGCGTTT
>JAFUUV010000144.1 GCA_017471345.1 Ruminococcus sp. | reverse complement strand
CCACCGATCATCGTGCGGCACAAGAAAGATGGGAAACAATGCCCATAACTCTTCCAATGTCATTTTAGATAAATCTTTTCCCATGCCAAAGGCCTCCATAAATTCCGATTTATCTTGCTATCATTATATCATTTCAGCCTGATTTTGTCTATCCGTCAAACAAAAAAGACCTTGATGAAAACGAATCCATCAAGGTCATATACATTAAAATAGGCGATTGTTTATTATAGTTTTATTTGTTTTTATTTCTTACGGTATTGACCACAAATAAAATCAAGTACAAAACAACGCCAATGCCGAGCGGGTATAAAATGTGATATGAGGAGGAAAATTGGTATCCGCTTCCGTCTAACCATGTTTTCCAAATGAAGTCAAACAGATTCCATAGTCCAATGCAAATAGCGACAAACAAAACGCCGCCTAACACTGTTTTAATGGGCTTATTCATTTTTTGCACTTCCTTTACTTATAAATCAAAAAATATGCGATTGATTTCGCTCTGCACAACTTTCTGCATCGTTTAGCATAAGTTTAATGAGGTACCCTATTTGAACTGAACAACAGACAAGGGGCTGTCACACTAAGCATATCGCTCAGTTTTTGAATGTCTCAAATAACGATTTCTCTGTCTTCTTTTTCATAGTAAACCGAAGTCTTGAAATTGCCGAAAATGACGGAGGGTATTATGGGAAGCTATTCGATTATCATCAAACTCTTCTCTGCTTTTTTGACGGAGGTTTTGTTGACTGCTACAGCGATCACAAATATAAGGAGCGCAAAAACCGCAGCCGTAACAGCAGCGACCGTAACCGTTGTACTGCTAAGTAATATCACGGAAAGCTCCGGTATCATCGCAATGATAATGAAAACAAACAGAGCGATATACATCACAAATCCGATGATAAGGGCAACGGCGTTTATACCGCCCAGCTTGCGTGATATTTCCGTTTCACTGTCCCGGCTGAAAACCGGACTTTTGGCATTGCTCACGAGCATACGGTTGACAAAAATCAAGTTGCAAAGGACACAGACGAACGCGCTGTACAGGAATACCCAGCTGCCGGTGATCGGAACGATACCGGTCACCATGCAAACGATACCGAGGATCAGGATGTACGAAACGCTTCCGAGCGAACAGATCAGCATGGAAAAGCGGAGCTTGCTCTTGTAGTAATCCTTAAAATCAAACGGCATGGCGCGTAAAATAAAGAAGCTGCCGCCTTCGCGCGAAAAGGCGGTTCCGGCCAAATTGTTTAAGCCGCAGGCAAAGCAGGACGCAACAACACCGAGAAGCAAAGCGCAGATCAGCGCGGCGCTTGTGTCAACAGAGCCATTTGCGGAGCTGAAAAGCGCGTTTTTGCCGAAAGCGAACGGCAGAACCAAAAACAGCGGCCAGATAAAGGTCATGGCAAAACCGTAAATCATATAAGACGGATTCCTACGCGCATTTTTCGCCTCGTAAGAGGTCAGCGCTTTCAGTACGCTGCGCTTCTTTCGAGCGGAAAGCATGCTTTCTTCGACAGGCTTTTTTGCAGAGCCGGTATTTTGCATGGAAAGCGCTGTGGACAAATAGAACAGCTTGATAGCAAGCAAGGCTAAAGCGATTACTGCAGCGGTAATGCCAAGGCTGATTAACAGACCCATGATACTTCCGTCAAACATAAAGCCGCTCATAAATGCTACGTTCGGGAAGCAGTCAGATAAACCTGCAACCATCGAAAGGGCGCTGAAAGCAGCGTCAGGGGAATCACTGCTGCTGAGAATACTGTTGACGATCAAATAGCCGACTGTCAGCACGATCGTCAGGATACCGCCGATCGCTACCATGATATCGCGATTCCGGATAAAGCCGCAGCACTTGAATATCACGACCGTCAGCAGCGCGGCGACCGCAAGACCGGTCACAGGAATAAGGAAGCTTGAAAGCACCGTGCCGATGTAAAACGCTGCGCCCATTCCTGCCCGTAAGCCAAAGCCGAAAAAGCTTGAGTTGATCAGAATTACGCTTAGAACTACCGGGAACTTCAAGGTTACCGTCAGCTTGGCTACCACGATCTGACTTGCCGAAAAAGGCATAGGCAGCAAAACGGGAAGATCGTCCGCCGTGTACAGCACAGTGACGATGTTTTTGACCGATAGCACAAGGCTGAACAAAAGCAGTATAAGCATCAAAAATTTTGTGAAGTCACTCAGGGAGATGTACGGTGAGATGAAGGGTTCCGCAAAGAAAGCCGCAGCAGCCAAAGTCGCGGTCAGGAATACCAATCCGACAGCGGCAAGGATCTTTGCCGCTCTCGGTGAGATCAGCGCTTCGCTGCCGCCGATCTTTGAGTTTCCGTTGCATTTTTCCAAAACGGAAATGAGCTTTCTAACCTTGGAAAACTCGCCGGTTACTTTTTGATCACTCATTGTCAGTCATCTTCTTGCATTTTGACGCGACAATAAAGTATATGATCACCATTAGTATAATGACGCCAAACATAATCATTTTAATCAAAAAACTATCGTTTAGGATTTTTTGGAATTCGAGAAAATCGGCAATACATTCTCCGATCAAAAAGAGACCGACAACGATATACATAACGACATTGATCAGCTTATAAGTGCGTGCGCCTTTCTTTGAATACGAGGCGATTTTCGCCTCCTCGCTTTTTGTAAGTGTGCCGGTAAGAAGAATTTTTATGCCGAAAATAATCAAACCGACTCCTAATACACCAAACACAATAGACAAAGCCATTTTTACTACCTCCAATTATTCTTTTGTTTCTGTTAATTCAAGAAAAATGTTTTCCAGTGAAGCATTTGATTTGTGCGTAGCCCTCAGTTCATCAAGTGTTCCGCAGTACAAAAGCTCTCCTTTTTTGATAATGCATATCTCGTCGCACAGCTTTTCGGCAACCTCGAGCACGTGTGTTGAAAAGAACACCGAGTTCCCTTTTTTTACGTGCTCGCGCATCATCTGTTTGAGCTCAAATGCCGACTGCGGATCGAGGCCGGTCAAGGGCTCGTCCAAAATCCATACGGACGGGTTGTGGATCAGCGCGCCCATGATCATTATTTTTTGACGCATTCCGTGAGAATACGAGAGTATCGTGCTGTTCAGTGAGTCGTAAATGCCAAAGCGCTTGGCGTAATTCTCAATGAACGCGGATCTTTCGTCTAAGGGCGTATCATAAATATCCGCCATAAAATTCAGATATTCAACTCCGCTTAGTCGCAAAAAGTGATCGGGGCTGTCGGAAACATAGCCGAACTGACTTTTCGCCTTTTTTCCGTCCTTCTGGATGTCGATCCCATTGATCGTAATGGAACCGCTTGTCGGGCGAATAACGCCCGTGATCGCTTTGATCGTTGTTGATTTACCGGCTCCGTTGTGACCGATAAATCCGGTGATAGCGCCGTCTTTTGCGGTGAACGAGATATCGTTCACAACGGTTTTATCGCCGTACTTCTTGGTATAGTTTTGTACGCAAATCAAACGTATCATCTCCTGTATAATCGAATGCTTTGCATTCGCTACCCGGTGGCAGTTAATTATTCAATTATGCGATTGATTTCGCTCTGCACAACTTTCTGCATCGTTTGGTGTAAGTTTGGCGTAAATGGCGTAAATCCGAGACATCGCAACTCTTGAAACCCGCATAAATACTGGGGTTTTGGGGTGTTACTTATCTAAGGATTTCATTGTCGGGACTTCCGATACATCACGAATATTACTCTCCATAACCCTCCAAAACCCTTTATTTAAGCCATTTTTGATTTTACCGCTTTCCATAAGTCTTTATAAGTGTTTATAAATACTGCATCGTTTGGCGTAAGTTTTGGCGTAAATGGCGTAAGGTGTTATGATTGGTCTATGGTAAAAGATAAGAATACAGGCAACCAAAAGGCTGCCTGTTTCGTTCAGATTATTTGAT
>JAFUUV010000143.1 GCA_017471345.1 Ruminococcus sp. | reverse complement strand
CAAATAGGATGCCGGATAGGTGATAAAAACCTTGTCCACCGGCTCACCGCCTGCCTTTTCGGCACATTCCTTGAAATAGATAAAAAACTTGGTATATAATTCCTCGGGCAGAAAGCTCTCGCCGCCGAGGAAAAACGGCGTCTCTTCGCCCAGATTCCGCTTGAATTCACTGACGAAATTCTGCGGAAACTGCTGCTGGATGTTCATTGCCGCCTGTCCAAGCTGCATATCGCCGTTTTTATCCACACAAACCGCTGTGGGAATAGCATAGTCGTTGCCGAACATATTCACAGCGGTCTTGATATAGACCGGCTTAATTTTGCCCTGATTGTCCTTCATGCACATACTTGAAAAGCTGGTGCCGATGTCAATGCTGATATTCATACCGTTTACCTCCGGTTATCTGATTGTGATTTTTTGTTCCTGTCCTGTCCTCAAATCCTTGGCTCCGACACTGATGACGCCGTTTGCGTCGATAGAAAAGGTCACTTCGATCTGTGGTATACCCCTTTTCGCGAATTGGATTCCGGTCAGCGTAAAAATACCGAGCTGAATGTTATCCACTGCGCGTTCATTTTCTCCCTGCAGCACGTTCAGTTCCACCTGTGTTTGGTTGTCCGAAGCCGTACTGAAAACCTGTTTTTTGAATATCGGAATGGTAGTATTGCGCTCAATCAGCTTTGTCATGACCCCGCCCATGGTTTCGACGCCGAGCGAGTGGGTCGTGATATCCAGCACGACGGGCGAGCTGCGGATATCGCCGCTGATCATACCTGCCATGACAGCGGCGCCCACGGCGGCACGTTGCTCCGGAACAAAACCGTTCCCGAGAATCCGCTCGGGCTGCCGCGCTGAAACCACTTGAATGGCTTCCAATTCCTTCCAAACAGCAGGGATCCGGGACGCACCGCCCGAAAATACCACGCCATCAATATCCCGCATCCGGACGCCTGAATCGCTGACGGCGCTCATGACGCAATCCTTTACGGACGCTGTCAAATCGGCGGTCAACCTGTTGAATAATGCTCTTGAAAGCACATAGCGCAAATCCGATGAGCCGCGCCGAACGGATGCGGGCACATTAATTTCCGCAGAATCGGCAGCGGACAACTTGATTTTTGCCTGCTCCGCAAGCTGCAGCAGGACGCGCTGCGCGGCTCTGTCGTGTGAAAGATTGATGCCGGTCTGAAGTCGAATCTGCCGCGTGACCCACTCGGAAATACGTTGGTCATACGCCGCGCCGCCGATACGGTCGTTGTAAGCAATGGCTAAGACCTCATAGAAGCCATCACCTGATTCCGCCACACTGACCTCGAGACCACTGGCACCGAGGTCAATCACCAAAAAGATTCTATCATTCTCTGATCGATCATTCAGCGCCACTGCAGTTGAAGCATTAAGCAATCTTCTGGTGTCCAATCCGGCGTCTGCTGCAGCCTGTATGATCTCAGAACGCTGCTTGTGAGTAAAATATGCAGGAACGGTGATCACCGCACACGTCACCTGTTCGCCGAGAAATGTCTCCGCTTGCTCCTTGAGCCTGCGGATGAGGATCGAGGCAATGCGCTTTGGAGTATAGTCCTCGCCGCCGATGGTTACACATTTGGAAGAACAGAGGTCGCGCTTGCAAAAACGGAGATACCTTCTGCTGTCTGTCAACGGCTCCGGCTCTCCGATAATCAAATCACCGTTTTTCGTCACCATGACCGCCGGCAGCAGCGAGCGTTTTCCGTCCTCAAACGGAATGATGACAGGGACGCCGTTTTGGATTACCGACACACGGCATGCGGTTTCACCGAGATCAATACCGATGATGGCGCCCCCTCCCTTTTTGGGGTAATGTCGATGAACGTTGCGCGGCGCGGAATTTTGCGTCGGAGGCTTCGCCGGTTCGGAGTGCTTTGGCTCCGGTTGAGTCTATCGCTTTGCCTTTTCGTCCGCAGCGGGCTTTTCGCGATATTTCAGCGCGCCCACCACGACGGCTAAATCCATGTTCTTCGCCGTCAGCACAGGCGTTTTTCCGGCAAACTGCTTAAGCATACTTTGTACCAAGGGCACACGGCTGGTGCCGCCGACCATGAGAATCGCCGAGAGATCTTCGATTTTCATATTTGCGGATTGCAGGATATTGCGGCAGGCGGTAATGGACTTGGCTGCCAGCGGCGCTATCATACGCTCAAAGCTTTCACGGGTGAGCGTGTAGGTCAGCAAGTCAAATCCGACGGGGATGGTTTGCTGCACAATGCCGCCGGTGGTGAGCTGATGTTTGGCTTTGACCGCCGCCTCTTGAATCTGAAACTGCAGGCGTTTCATTTGCGTCGGGTTACCTGCGACCATCTGCATGACATCCGTGAACTGTGCGTTCATGGCAGCAGCGATATCCTCATAGATTGCGCGGTCCATATCCACACCGCCGCACTCCGGATCGCCGCCCGGATCGCAAATCAAATCAAGCTGTCCGTGATCGCAGCGGATCAGTGAAACGTCAAAGGTACCGCCGCCGAAGTCGTAGATCATCAGGTTTTTCGCGTCGCGCGGCAGGTTACCCTCCTCCAGATAATTCATCGCCGCGGCGGTGGGCTCGTCCACCAGCACGATATCAAAAAGACCGGCTGCCTTTGCCGCTCCGATGATTTTGCGCTTGCGCTTGTCGTGCTCCAAATAGGATGCCGGATAGGTGATAAAAACCTTGTCCACCGGCTCACCGCCTGCCTTTTCGGCACAT
>JAFUUV010000142.1 GCA_017471345.1 Ruminococcus sp. | reverse complement strand
GCAAGGCTTGAGGTGCGGTCAAAATCTTTGATTTTGGGCACCGCACCCATACAACGGAGACGCCTTGCAAGGACGACAACGCAGTATTGCGGAAAATAGACCGCAAAGATTGTCTACTTTTTATTAGGTATTAGTATTATACAACACAAAAGGCTTGCCGCACAGACAAGCCTTTCCGAAAAAAATTATTGAATCACAGCCGCAAGCGCTTCACCAAGATACGTCGCGGCACGCTCGGCTTCGTCGATTGAGTTGGCGTCGGTACCGATTTCTATCAGGAGGGAGCCGTTGCAGATGTACTCGTTGTAGGCGAAAAAATCAAAGCTCATCGGCCGCGTGATGCCCGGATAGAGCGTCTCGGCGGTGTTCTGGAGCTTGAGCGCGAAGCTGAGGTTCTCCTGCCAGTGGTCAAAGCCGCGCTCGCCGTAGCAGTCGCAGCCGGCAAGAATCATAATTTGCGCCGCCTTTTTGCCGTCATGCTCAAAGACGGTTTTCACCTTGCAGTCCTCGGTGCCGAGGGCGTCGCGGTGGATATCGAGGACAATCTGAATGTCCGGATGCTCCGCCATGTCGGCATAGACGGTCTCGGCACTGCGGTCGTAGGAGCCGTTGTAGGTGGAGTCATGGACGGTTTTGTCGTGAATGACGGAAACGCCGTTTTTCTCGAGCGCTGCGGCAAGGGCGTTGCCGACGCCGACGACGCTGAAATTTTCGTCCTGTGTGCGCGAGTAGAAGCTCTCGTAAAAATAATCCACATCCTCGTCAAGATACGCCTCGCTGGTGTGGGTATGGTAAATCAACACCTGCGGCTTGGAAAAGGTCAGCGGCGCCTGCAGCAGCGACGTGAAGTCAAAATCCAGTCCGGTGCTGTTTTTTACATAGGCGTTGCCGACAAGCGTGCCATCCGCGCCGACGGTTTTTTCGGCAACGGCATAGCGTGTTTCGCCGCTGTGCGGCGCATAAGAGTCATAGTAGCCCGATTTATCACGGCTTTCCGCGCTCGGCTGCGGCGCGGTGGTCGGCGCGACAGCGTCGCTTTGGGTTTGGATTGCCTTCGGCGCGGCAGTGGGGGCTTCGGTGCCGGCTTGCGCACGGTACACGCCGTCGGTCAGGGTGAAGGCAGCGGCGGCGAGTGCGGTTTCTCTGCTCCCGAAGCACTCGGGAAGCCGCTGTATCACACAAAAGCCGGCGCAGCCAATCAGCGCGACGGCAAGGCTTGTTTTGACCGCGCGCAAAAAGCGTCCTTTTATTTTCACAATATCACCTGCTTTATTTCCTATATATATGCAGGCTTGCGGAAAAATATGACAGTATCGCCCGTTACATCAGCTCTACCAATTCCTTCAGCTCAAACTGATCCTGCATGGCGGCGTTGAGAGAGAAGGCAATCAGGCGCGAGGCACGCTCAATCAGGAGGTCAATCTCGTTGGGAATGACAAGCAGCGGATGCTGCGCCGGCAGAAGGGTGTCAATGGTATCCTGCTGAAAATCGCTGCGCAGCAAATCCAGCGCAAGGGTGCGCACATCCACCACCGTCGGCACGCCGATTGAAATGACCGGCACGCCGAGGGTTTCGCGGTTGATGGCGGCGCGGTGGTTGCCGACGCCGGCGCCGGGAGAAATGCCGGCGTCGCTGATTTGCAGCGTTCTGCCGAGGCGTTCCGGTCGGCGCGAGGCAAGCGCGTCCACAGCGATAACAGCGGTCGGGCGAATCCGGCGCGCGACGCTGAGAATATACTCTCCTGTTTCGATGCCGGTCTGTCCGGTGACGCCGGTTGCCATCACCGCCACCGGACGCAGGCGGTCAAGTCCGGCGGCGCGCGCGATTTCACCGCTGATATGCCGCGTCGCCAGCACCTTGGCGGCGGTTTGCGGACCGAGCGCGTCAGGCGTCATGGCGCTGTTGCCGAGTCCCGCGACGAGCAACAGCCCGTTGACCGGCAGCAGGCGGCGGATTTCCTTTCCGATGACGGTGAGCCGTTCGTCCGTATCGGAAAAGCGGTCGGTCAGCGAGGGCAGCTCGACTGTGACATAGGTGCCCTGCTCCTTGCCGAGCAGCTGTCCGGCGCGTTCGGTGCGGACGGTCAGGCGCGAAATCTCCATGCCGCACTGCCGGTAGGTCTGATAATCCACGCCCGCAAGATGTTCGCCGGCAAGCTCACGCGCCTCCACCGCTAAGTCTGTTCTCAAATGCATTGACAGCCCCTCCTTATTCCGCTGTTATTCTTTGCGGACAGAAGGGGAATATTCTTTACAAAACCGAAAAGATTTGCTATACTATCTATAATACATTATTCCGAACCTGTGAAGCTCCGCGTCCGCACAACAAAGGCAGGGAGTTTTTCACAGATACAGGATCATCATACTGGAGTGGTATATGTGAAAGGAATCAGAATGATCACGGCAATATGTGCCGCAGCGGTGCTGACCGGCGCGGTCAGCGTGACCGCAGGCGCCGCTTCCATCGACGATGAAGCGCTGACCGCGGCGCCCTTTGCCGCGGAACCCACCGGCGAAAACAATCTGCCGGCGGCATACAGCTCGCTGGAGCACGGCTATGTGACCGGCGCGAAAACGCAGACGGGCAATGACTGCTGGGTTTACGCCACGCTCGGAACGCTGGAAAGCAAGCTGCTGCAGCTGGGCTACAGCAATATCGACATGAGCGATACGCATCTGAACCTCTGGGCAACGACGCGCGACAACGGCAAGGGCTGGATTCGCAACACCTCCGGCGCGGCGTATTGCAGCACCGGCGCCGGATATCTTGCGTCCTGGCAAGGCGGCGTGCTTGCCGCCGACGCGACCGACCTGATTGCCTCCCAAATTCCAACGGGAGACAAGGTGCCGACCGACCGCGCGCGATGGGGCGTGACCTCGATACGCTACCTCAACGGCGAAAGCCGCGACGTCATCAAACGCGCCATCATGGAGAACGGCGGCATCGCGGCAGGCTACTCCCACAACAGCTCTTACCTGAGAAACAACGTCGCTTACTTCCTGCCGCCGAGCTACAACGGCGTCAACAACGGTCATTTGGTGGAAATTGTCGGATGGAATGACAACTACTCCAAAACCAACTTCCGCGACACGCCGCAAAACGACGGCGCGTGGCTGATGAAGAGCAGCTGGGGCACCGGCAATCCGCTCAACGGCTTCTACTGGATTTCCTACGAGGACAAGTGGCTGTTCGGCAGCAAGTACAAGCCTGCCATGGCAATCGAAACGCTCGAGGAAATCACCGACGATAAAAAGATGGTACAAAATGAAATCTACGGCGCGACGTATGAATTTGATTACCTCGACCAAAACGAAATCACCTTCGTCAACCGCCTGCACTTCGACGAGGAATACGCTTTGCTGGACAAGGTGATTTTTGAAACCCGTTGTTCCGGCGCGTCCTACAGCCTGTACTATGTGCCGGATGAAAGCGGCGCTCCTGTTTCCAATCAATCGGCGTGGATACCGCTGGGCAGCGGCGTGACGGATTACGCCGGCTACATCTGCGCGGACATCGACGATATCGAGCTGCCCGACGCCGTCGGCTCCATCGCCGTCACCCTGCACAGCAACAACAGCGCGGCAACCATCGGCGTTGACGAATGGCTGACCGCAAGCGGCGATTATGTGTTCCTCAATGAAAGCGAATACGGCATGAGTTATCTGTATCAAAACGGCAAAATGACCGATTTGATGCAGTGGTACAAGGACGAAAATGACGACGACATCGGCGGCACCTTTGTGATTAAAGCGCTGACGCGTCAGCCGGAAACCGGCGACGTCAACCTCGACGGCATGGTCAATATTGACGACGCGACGCTGGTGCAGCGCTATTTAGTGGAGCTTGCCACACTCAGCGACCGTCAGTTAGCGCTCTCGGACGTAAATCATGACGGCATCATTGATATCTCGGACGTCACCACCATCCAGATGATTATCGCAGGATATTTTGAGTAAGCTGTCAGAAATTCTATTATGATAAAAACCAAGGCTGCGCATGAAGGAAAGCACTTCATGCGCAGCCTCTATTTTTCAACAGCCGGTTGCGGTTTCCGGTCAAAAAAAGACGGCTCCAACCGGAACCGTCTTGTGAATTTGAATGAAAATCAAGAGTAAATGCCGCTGATATACTTCTGCAGGCGCGTTGCGTCGGAGATGGTCACCTTGCCGTCGAAGTCAAAGTCGCACCACTTCACCTGACGCGGATCAAAGTTGCCCAAGCCCGCGATGACCTGCTGGATGCAGGTAGCGTCCGTGATATCAATTCTGCCGTCAGCGTTGATATCGCCAACGCCGATGCCCTTGGAGAAATCCTGAGGAGCGGTGGTAGTCACCGGAGTAGTCGGAACCTCGGGAGCGGTAGTGGGAACCGTCACAACAGGCGCCGTGGTCTCGACAGGCTCTGTCGCAACCGGCTTGGTGATCACAGGCTCATCCGGAACCACTGCGTCAACCGGTCTGGTGGTCGGCGGCTGTGTGGTGGGAGCCTGAGTGGTGGGAGCCACAGTCGTCGGCTCTGTCGGCTCGGTTGCCGGAGCGGTGGTTTCTTCCACGTATGTGCTGAGGTCGCCTATGTATTTGCAATACGCCAGAGATACCCAGCCGTCCCAGCCGTCATAGCTGGTTTCGCCCCATGATTCGCTGCCGGACTTCTTCACGGCGGTAACAGGAATCTTTGCGCCGTTGGGAACCTTGGTAACGAAGCCGTATTTGGTACCGGCGCCGGTTCTCATGTTGAGATAGTCGTCCACCTGCACCTGATAAACGCCCTTGGAATAGGTTTTTCCGGGAGTGGTTTCACCGTCGTCGTCGCCGTCAATAATCACGGGATTGGTGCCGCCCTGGTTGCCGCCCTGATTGCCGCCGGGATTGACAATGACCTCGGGAGAATCCACAGCGTAGATGTAGCCCTGGAAAGTCCACCAGCTGCTGCCGCCGGGATTGGAATCGCTGACGTGCGCGTAAGTGAGATAGAAGGGCTCGCAGGAGCCGTATCGGGCACTCCAAGCGGAGTTGGAAAGCATCATATTGCCGTCGCTGTCGATGGACTCGACCACCGCGACGTGACCGCCGCCGCCGGGATATGCCCAACAGGCAATCGCGCCGAGACGGGGCGTCTGACCGTAGTCATAATAGCCGTAGGCCTGGTTGTAGGGGTACCAGTTCTCCGCGTTGCCGGTGGAGAGGTTGGGACGCTTGCCGGTGATTTCATAAATACGGCCGAAAGCGTAGGCGGTACAGTTCGGAAGGCCGTAGCCTGCCGGATAGAACGGATTGAGGTCGCTGTAATAATACTTATTGCTGGTGTCCGGCATAGAGGTGCGGACGGTATAGCTCAGCGCGCTCGCTCCGACAGAGGTTGCAAAGATTGTGACAAACATCATTACGATGACTAACGTAATGGCAGGAACTCTTTTGATTAGCTTCTTCTTCAAAATAACACCCTTTCGTGTTCACGAAAAACAATGTTGCTTTTTCGCAAGTTACTATATAGTTACAAATTCGTTACCGTCATTTATTGTACCACACTTTTCGGCAAAAATCAAATCCTAATAACGACGATATTGCACAAAAGTAAAGGCGTGGTTTTGGCAAACATTCACAATATCTTGTGTTTGGTTTGTAACCGCTACAATTTATAGGCCTCCACCTTTTATTATAGTATAGCGCCGATTGAAAAACAAGCGGTAATTTCGCCTGAAAGAACCCGAAAAATCTGTGCTAATTGATGAATTTCAGAATCTGAGAAAAAACACTTGCATTTTCCCAAAAAGTGTGATATCATATTTGTTGTGGTCAAAAGACCGCTATGCGCCGGTAGCTCAGCTGGATAGAGTGTCTGACTACGAATCAGAAGGTCGGGAGTTCGAGTCTCTTCCGGCGCGCCATAGAAAACGGTATGTACCAACGGTACATACCGTTTTCTATTTCACCTTAGCAGCGCAGATGAATCTTTGTCGTTGAACACGCCGCAGCAAGCGAGGCAGGTGTTTTCCTCTTTACTCCGGCGCGCCAAATAAAACGGACGTCCACCCGGATGTCCGTTTTATGTTTAACTGCTCAAGTAACTGCTCAAGAAAACCGTTAAGCAATTTCGGGATATTCAGCGCTAACTCCGTTTTCAAATAGCTCATTCGGAGAAATATCAATATCTCCGTTCAGCCATACGGCAATACCGTAATCAATATAGACTCCGTTAAACACAGCAATATCCTTCAGCGGCGCAAATCCGGCTTTTTCAAGCAGAGGCTTGCAGTCATAAACCTTTGCCTCCCCCGTATTAAAGCGCACCCATAATTTATAATCGGAAAGCGGACGAATACCGCTGACCTTAATTGCCGGCTTCATGTCGCCTGCATAGGCGATACCGTCTATAATATACATCAGACATTCTCCTTATCTTAATGGTTCAATCTTTCCGAAAGGCTCGCCGCGAACAGCCTTGTTCCAAGCTCTGTATAATTCATCCTCGTGTATGGCTGCCCAAGCTTGTACTAATTTAAGCTGCTTTACCGGCAGGCATATGTATCACTTCCCTATTTTATTATAACAGTTGTTAAGCTTTTTTTCAATCATAAAACAGATAAAATAATCGGAAGTTTTAGCAAAAGTAATCATCGTTTCTAATAATGGAATTTCAAGATCATCCGATCTCAAACAAATCTGGTGACACCTGCGGGATTTGAACCCGCGTTTCCGGATTGAGAGCCCGGCGTCCTGACCATTAGACGAAGGTGCCGTATGGCGGAACGGGTGAGACTCGAACTCACACGCCGGATTGATCCGACTACTCAGGGATTAGCAATCCCCTATCTTACCAGTTAGGCTTACCGTTCCGAATTTGGTGACACCTGCGGGATTTGAACCCTGCATTACCGGATTGAAAGCCCGGTGTCCTGACCATTAGACGAAGGTGCCGTATATGGTAGCTCCTGCGGGAATTGAACCCGCGTTTCCGGATTGAGAATCCGGCGTCGTAACCACTAAACTAAGGAGCCGTATCTGCGCCTGCTCTGAAGCAAGCGCTAATCTCATTTATGAATAAACCAAAATATTGTTGATGCTTGTATTGAAAACAGCCGACAGTACAACCATATTATCCAAGGTCGGCAGAGCTGTTCCGCGCTGCCACTTATAGATTGCCTGTGGTGTAGAGAAGCCGAAAATCTGCTGAAGATTGCTCACCGTCAATCCGGCTTTCTTTCTAAGCTGCAGGATATTTTGTCCTGTTGCTGTCATGTTGATAACAGGATAGGCAGACATTTCTTTCACCTCCGAAAATTCAAAATTTGTTATTTGCAAACAAAAGCCGCCTGCCCCACATATGAGAGGCAGGCGGTGAATTTTCGCGTGAAAAGACTACTCGGGCGAGTTCAACCGTATCAATTTACCATTCTCATATGGGCGCACTTCATAAAAGCCCTCACGTTCTGCGTAGGACACGAAATCTCGCTCATATTCTGCTATGGCAAATGTGAAACGAATGTTGAACATTTAAAATTCCTTTCCGAGGGGTCTTGCCTCTCTGTTTTCTGCTAATATCATATCATTGTTAATGCGCTGAGTCAATAAACCTGTAGTATAATTTTCGCGATCATATAAAGAGGATATTTGATATATTGTGGTTTTTCGCTGTCGGAGAGCTTTTTCAGCAGAGCCTATTTACTTTCTTTTATTGCTCAACCGGCTTTGCTATTTGATCACAATAGCATTCGTAGAGCCTTTTTTCGACGCAGACAAAATCCACATCAATCAAATAATCTGGATTCGCCAGCATCCACTTGCGCACGGTATCCACGGCGATCTCTGTCGCTTCATTTACGGGATAAGAGAATTTGCCGGTTGAAATCGCGGGAAACGCGATACTGGTGATATAATTCTCCTTAGCCAGCTCCATCGTATTGAAGTAAGCTCGTCTCAGTAGTTCCTCGTGGTCTTTTTCGGGATAATGCGGACCTACAGTATGGATTATGTATTGCGCTTTCAGATCATATCCCTTTGTGATCTTTGCTTCACCGGTTTCGCAACCGTTCAGTGTTTTACATTCTTCCAACAATCCTTTGCCTGCAGCCATGTGGATGATCCTGTTTAGACCGCCTCCACCAAGAAGGGATTTATCAGCTGGATTCACAACGCATATGCAATCAGACTGTGTAATATCGCCGAATACAACGCTCATACGTTCAAAGGGACCGTATGTCATCAGGAAGGGTTCGCTCTCTTCAGGCAAACTATTATTACGGAAATAATCGCGCAAATCCATCAGTATCCTGCCTAAATGATTTTCGCCCTCGCCTGTTTTTTGGTCAATGCCCCAAAACAAGTCGCCCCAGTGATTGCCTTCTTTTAATTCCTTATCGCCGGTTTTCAGAAGCCACTCGGCAAGATAACGGTGCTGCGTAAACTTTTCACGCACGATCTCCTTCATCAACGGAACCTTGACTTCATCCCAGTCCTCGCGCAGAGCGACTGCGCCGCCCAGATTCTTAGCCTCGTGAGCAGTTATGTTGGTAAAGCGGAGCCGCTCAGATGCTTCGGAGCACTTTTGAGCTTGATATGCTGCCTCTGAACTCAAATAAGTAACACCGTCAAACTCTACGACAGCAGGATAAAAATTGCTTAAAAAATAATATTCTTCCCGGAACAGATCAATACATTCCCGTTCAATTTCATAGTGTCTCATTTTTATCTCCTACAATAATAATCAAGTTGATGGATCCTTAAGCCAAATCAAAATAATTACTTCATGCTAAAGTCATCAAAATGTAACGAAACTCGTTTACCTTCAAGGATGTCCGTCCGCTGGAATTCTTTTCTATTCTATCACGCATTTTTTCAGCCACTCTATCTGATAATCCAGTGGATCATCAAAGCATAGTGTCTTCCATTCCCTCATTCATTCCGACGATTGTTTATATGGCAAATCATTTGATAAATCTCTCGTCACGCTCATCCGCGTCGTCCGACAGTGCCATAATCTGCTCTGTAAATTCGTTTATCTGCTCATCGGTGAATTCAAGAAATTTAAGCGTTTGCTCGTTAGTTCCCTTGAAAATCGGCGTTGTGATTTTATACGCAGAATCAACACGTCTGACGCCGAGGCTTAGTCTGCGTGTGCTGCCGTCGCCTAAAACGTCATTTACATACATAAGAAAAGCGATATTTTCCGTGTCCTTTAGCCAAAAAGATACGGATATTCCGGTATACTTTCCTCTTGGCGGAACTTCGTTTTGAATTCTTTCTGCCAACATTTCGCCGGATTCTGTCAAAAGAGGTTTTATATAGTTTACAAGTTCATCCCTTGTCATAATCCTTATGCTCCTGTTAACTGTAATACTCGGAGCGGTCGTCAGTCATCTGTCAAAGCACTCAGATGATAATACATTTGCTCGTAGGAGCGTGAGATAATTTTTGCCGCCTCGATGTAATTTCTGGTTTTCATAAAGCAGCCGGCATAAAGATGCCACTGCTCCACCTTTTTCTTTGCCGCTTCCGTCAGAGCCGCAACCGAGCTGCCGACAGGCATTCCGAGCTTTTCTTCAACAGTTTTGCCATATTCTCCTGTTACACGCAGGAAATCCTCTTTTTCCTCCGGCGTGACAAACGCCACCTGATTATTATAGTACATTTGCAGGACTCGGAGCTCCTTGAAGGTCTGCTGCGTGGAGATAAGCGATTCCAGATCAGCTGAGATCTGCTCGCAGATATGGTATAACTTGGAATTCCTCGGCGCCTTTTTACGCGACGCCGATACAATGGAACGGAGATAATTGAAAATATACTGCGCCTTGATCAGGAAGGTGCGGTTGCTAAAGTGACTTTGCAGCGTGCCGCTGACCTTGGCGATACCGCATTTTTCCTGCATGATCGCCGGAATCTCCTCCTTAGTGGCGCCGCAACGCAACTGCCGAACGATTTCAAGGATACCGTACTGACCGATATTTTCGATAAGCAAGGTGCGAAAGGCGGCAGTACCGAGAGCCGCAAACTCCTCGTCCTGACACTCACAGAAAGTTTTAGCATCAAACAGGTAATCCGTCAGCTCCTCTGCGCTCATTTTTTCTGCAATAGCAGAGAGACCGCTCCATTCTAATTCCGTAATCTTGGAGCAACCCTCGACCGCCTTGGCACAGACAGGATAAATTGAAAACAGTTGGCGCTTCATATCGGGGTTTTCCATCTGCTTCTTAGTGACGGCAAGCGCCGTTTCAACCGGCGTCTGCTCGCCGTAAATATCCCAGATACCACTCATATCCGCCTTTGTCAGGATGCCGATGGAATTGATTGGAGAGGTCTCACCGCTGCCGCCGCTGTGAAAGGCATCAAGAATATCTTTATCGAAGTTACCGGCGCTGCGGCTGAACGCGTAGATTACAGCGTCCGCCTTGGACGCCTCGGTGAGGGTATCCTCAGAGCTGCTGATAGAGAGAAAATCAAGTGTATTCTGCGCATCTGTGCCGTAGATAGAATTCAGGCCGGGGGTGTCAATGAATTCCATTTTTTTAAGCACCTCGCTCGGATAATAGATGATGACATACTGCACGTCGTTGAGCAGGCTGTTCTCCTCACCGGCGGATCGTGTCGTCCATTTTGAGAGCGATTCAAACGACTCGTTCCGTTCAGTGCCGTCGCGCATCCGGACGGTGAGCGACGGCTTATCTGCATATTTAAACCAACTAACGGTATATGTCGTTTCGAGCGTGCCGGTCTCGAGAATGTCCTTTCCCATGAGGGCGTTCATAAAGGTAGATTTTCCTGCCTTCATGATACCGACGACCGCCACGCGGAGTGGTGTTTCCAAACGTGTCTGCATATCGCGGATTCCGCTTAAAATCGGTTCTGCCTCAGGGCAGCCTGAACACAGACGTGCAGATTTTTTCAGGAATCCGTAAACCTCTGTTTTTAGTGCCATCCGAGCTGCTCCTCCCCTTTATGCTGATTTGATATACATAACGACTTCCTTGCTTCTGACCACCTCGCCGTTATAGCGATAGCCGGGACGGAAAATCTTGGCGATGGTATCGACCAAATTGGGGTCGTCTGTGGGAACAGTCTCAATAATTGTGCAGTAGGTGCAGTCGAAAGTGTCGGTATCCTCCAGCACATCGATGCCGAGATTCTGCATGGCGGATGCAGACTCGATGAGTTGTGACCGCAGCAGTTTGACGGAGTTGTCGTCTGCGGGCAAGGTGCTCTGTGCCCATTCCAGACGGGAATAGAGACTGTCGCGCAAGGAAATCATCTCGGAAACAAACGACATGGCACTGTCATCCTTTGTATTCGTCTGCTCCTCCGCTGCACGCAAACGCTTTTTCAATTCGCTGTTTTGTTTGCGAAGCGTTTCGTTTTCTGACTCCAGCTTCTCTGAAGCCGCGCTCTCACGGTCAGCGCACCAGAGATCGATCTGGCGCTCCTTCATCCGTTTGACAGCCTCCGCTGTCTGGCGGCTCAGAGCATCGGCGAAATCAGAGACAGACGTATCCTTGCAAATGTTCTCAACAAGCGTCACCGGCTTGGGAGAAGGCGCGACGCGAATCCGGCGCGGCTTGACGCCGCACAGCTCAAACAGCTCGCTCAGGCTTTTGTTCAGTTCGGACAGGCTGCTGTATTTTTGAGTCATGATAATCACGCATTCCTTTCTCTGTATTACAGGAAATCATAAGTGACAGAGACGTCGCCGTCGGTATCCTGTCCAGGCTGCGTCATCGGCTCAGGATCGCAGGTGGTCGTCTTGACGGGAATTTCGTCATCTGACAGTGCGGCTACCTCGCCGGCAACGGTATCAAATGCCTTTTCGAGCTGCGCCAACAGCTTAAGCTGCTCCTGATACATCGCCTTCTTCTTGGGGATATCCTTGTCGGCGGTATTGATATTGCTCTTGATTTTGTCGGCATTTTCTTTGATGGTCGCTACGCGCTGCTTGAATTCGGTATCGAAGCTCTTGAGCACCTGCTTTTTGAGTTCGAGCATTACGGCAGAGGAGTTGGTGCTCATTGTCTTGACAGAGTTATTGATATACTTTGACATCTCACGTTTGACGGTATTGACGTCGATCGCGTCATGCTTCTCCTTGAGCGCGTCCACAACACCCTTGGTTCCGCCGAGAACGGAGCCGCCTCCGCCTCCGATAGTGGAACCGATTATCACACCGCCGATGGGATTGCCGACAAAAATGCCTGCGACGCCTCCGATGATACCTCCGAGAATGGCGCCGATGCGGCTGCCGCCCATCATATCTCTGCCGATGTTGCTGCCTTTTCCGAGGATAACATCGGTTTTTTTGCGCTTGCGGAATTCAATGGAAATACTCTCGCTGCCGACAAACTGCAGTTTTTCGAACACTGAGGAATTGACATCCACGTCCAAATCGAGCATATCACGGATCTTTCCCACATTTTCGGCAATCACGTTCTCTACGTAATCGCGAATCTCAACGGAACCGAGAGCGAGAATCTCATTGATATCCATCAGCAGCGCCTGATAGTTTTCCTCTTTGCAGATCTTGGTGTCGATCTGCGCAACAACAGACTCAAGCTTATCGGTCGCTGTGATGCCGATCTCCTGGATCCGTCTGTTGACATCCAATGAAATCTGCTGAATGGCGTAGTTGAGCTCGTTTTTCCAATCCGCCCCCTCGTCCTGATAACGCTTGACATCCTTAATCTCACGGTCATACGCCTGCATCAACTCATTGACCGCCTCCCTGCTCTCGGTAAGCATATTGAGCTGTGTTGTCACACTGTTATGGATGCTGTCGATCTCCTCCTTCAAATCGCGCAGGAAGGGCATGAGCATGATTTCCGCCTTTGTTCTCGCGAGCATTCCCCAGATCGCGTTTTCAAGCGCCTTGTAGTTACTGTGGAGGTACATAACCTTGTTTCCGGTGGCAAGGTAACGAAGCTTTGCCATGTTGGAAACCGGCACGATCTGAATATCCTCAGGCTCGATTCCGAGCTGCTCGGTAATTTTTACCTTGTCATCGTCCACAATCTCCTGATAGCCGGCGTTGGTGTCGATTTTGGTGACCGGAAAGATCATGTTTTTGCAGAACGAATAGCTGCGCTTCATGAAATCAAGTTCAGTCACGGTATAGCCGGCGTTGGAATCACTGACAAAGAGAACGATATCCGCGTTAGGCAAGAAGCTGTAGGTGGTTTCCGCGTGTGCGGCGTTGAGACTGCCGACACCGGGCGTATCCACAAAAACAACACCCTCACGCAGCAGCTCGTTGGGGATAGCGATCTCCAGCAGGCTGATCATCTTGTAGTTATTCGGATTGCCCTTCTCGGACACATAATCTTCGATCTGCGCGCGGGAGATTTTTTCGCGGCGCTGATTGCCGTCGGGGGTACTGATGACAGCAGTGACAGACTCTTGCTCGCCGTACTTGACAACAGTCACGACGTTGGTGCAGACGTTGATGTCCACCGGAAAGAGCGGTTCCTTTTCATTGAGCAACGCGTTGAGGAGAGAGGACTTGCCGCGTCTCGCTTCACCGACCGTAACAATCATGAGCTGCTTTGCCAGGAACATTTTCTTGATATCGCTGATCTTTTCCGCTGAGGTTTTGTAACCGAGCTTCACGGCGACCTTGTAGCTTTGGTCGATCAAGGTAAGGGTTTTGTTTTTCAAGGATAAGAATTTACTCATGCAGAATGCCTCCTTCTTGTGTTAGAGCTTACAGAAATGTGTATAGAATTTTTTGTTGATCCTTTGATAATACGGGAAAAGTCCGGGTTCCATCAGCTTGCTGAACAGTGTTGTCAGGCGCGTATCATCGAACGGACGGTGGTTGAGGATCGCCTCGATCATGTTGTCGTAGCAATCGTAGAATTCCTTGCAGAGCGTCGAATACTCCTGCTTGGTTGTAACGTCCGCAAGCGCCTGATGCTTGAACACTCCGGCAGGCTTGGAGAAGTTGACGCCGCTCCATGACGGCTGGATGGTGTAGTCGGTGAAGTCCATAATCCTTGACGGATTGAGTACGGGCACCGTGACCGAACAGCAGAGAGGCATCAAAAAGAACTTGCCATCTCCCCTGACCTTTTTGTAGTAGGGAATGGTAACACAGAGTGTCTTGCCGATCTGCTGCAGTGCCGGCCAGCCGGATACAAGCTCCTGCGGAATGGAATGGCGTCTGAAATCACTGCGGTTAAAATCATACATCAGCTTATAGATTGAAATTTTTTCCATGATATAGCTCCTTTTCTCCGTTCGTTATGCGTAGGCTTCCACCATAAAGCAATCGCTGTCTTCCCACGCTTCCAAAAAGTCCTCGAGCGGCATTTCCGCGGCGCAGCCATTTGCCACACCGGAATCGTTGACAATCACAGTGGGGTGATCCGGGTCGGAATGATTGATACCGATGACCTCGATCGCATGGTCAGCGTCCATACCGGGACCGAAGAAATCATCGGTTTCGCCGGACCATAGTTCATCCGCGTCCACTCCGACGATGACCTTGCCGCCGTGAGCCAAAGTGTTTTCGATATCCTGGATGCCATTGCCGGTAGAACGCTCCGTATTCAGCCCCATGTAGTCGAGGAGATTGCCGACACAGTTCAACGGCGTACCGCCGGTCTCGTCGCCGGGTGTATACCAGCCGTGCGCCTCGGCGATCTGCGCTAACTCGTGTTCGTTGTATTCCCTGCCGGTCAGCTCCTCCAGAACAAATTCCTGAGAAGCCACCGCGCAGGTGGAACCGGTTTCCTGCACATGCCAGTGTGCCGCGTCAGCGGTCGGCTCACCGACGACACTGTTGGGATTGGCACTGTCGGGATCGAAGGAATGATAATTCTCCGCCTCGCCGGTACCGTGCTCCATCGGAAAATCTCCGGGCGTACCGAACTCGGAAACCTCGTCGAGTTGTCCGTCCATGCCGTAATCGGTTCCGGAGAAAACGTAGTCCAACTCGCCGTCCTCACCGATATCCTCCGCGTATTCAATATGCATGGCGTCAAAAACACCGTCTTCATCGGTATCGGCCATATTTTCTGTGACAAAATGGTCAAACACACCGTTCTCGTCACTGTCGATCTTGGTTTCTCTGAAAACGGTGTCAAACCGACCGCTGCCGTTGGTGTCCATGTAGGTTTCCGTCATCATGGTATCAAAAACTCCGTTGGCATTGGAATCCATATAGGTTTCGGTGACAAGCGCGTCCTCTACCCCATCGCCGTCGGTGTCTTCCCAATGCGAGACTTGAACCATGTCGTCCACTCCGTCGCCGTTCGTATCCATGCCGATCCCGTCAAAAACCCCATCGCCGTCAAGGTCGACTTCGTGCCCCATGGCGTCGATCACGCCATCACCGTCGAGGTCAACTCCTGTATAATCCATCGACGTGCTCATGTCATCCGCGGCGGTGTTCGTCAGATCTTCAAATTCATCAATAGTACCGTCGCCGTCGGTATCCATTCCAAGATAGTCGATGCTGCCATCTCCGTCAAAATCCAGCCCGATGCCGTCCGCCACGCCGTCGCCGTCCATATCCACCTCGAAGGGCATAGCGTCAACAATGCCGTCGCCGTCCAGATCGACGCCGTTGGAAAAATCGTCATCCGAGTTGTCTCCGCCTAAATAATTCAAAAAATCATCAAACATATCGGAACCTCCTTTGATTTTTGTTGTTTTGTTTGATTGCAATTTTATCATAACCGAAAAATCGTCCGTTGTCAGGAAAAACGCAAATTCGGGCTTTTTATCGGTAAAAGCGGTCATTTTTTCAAATATGCCTGCAAATCGCTGAAAAATCCATGTCTGATATAGTACGCGGGAGTTCCTTCTGCCCCGCCGCTGGATATATAGGCGACCGCCTTTCCGTCGATAAAGAAATTATCCTTCAGGACAGAGTGCACGAATTTGAACCATGTAATATGATAGGCAGGTCCGGAGAGTTCCTTGCAGTAGATGCCGGTATCACACAGAGCAAAGCCGTTCTTGCCGGAATGGAAGAGGGTATCGTCGTGTGCCAGGCGGACTGCTTCACCCGACGGGATGCCGAGCCAACGCCTGAGATTTCCGAGAGAGGATTCGTTGAACACGCCATCTCCCTTCACGATCAACGGACACCGGTCGATAAATACCTTGAGACGTTCCGGGAAGGTCATCTGCGAAACCGGCTTGAGTTCAGCGTAGCAGCCGAGGAAAGACCTATTGTTCTCCGCTCCCTTTTTCGCGTATACATCACCAAACTGGTCGAGATCGGAGCACATATAGAACATCAGCGAGCAGTCGCCGTCATTCGGAGCGTCGATACGGAGGCGATGAATCGATCTCAACTTGCGGCAATCCTTGAACATATAGGAGGTGTCCGTTACCAGCGAAAAATCAAACTGACTGAGATCGAGATTCTTAAGATTTGTGCAAGCCTGAAACATTGCTTTCATATCGGTGACGCGCCGGGTGTCAAAGCGGCTGACGTTCACGGCAGACAACGCTTCGCACTCGCTGAACATAAACTTCATATCGGTCACACAGGCGGTATTAAAGCCGTCAATATTCAGCCTTGTCAGCGAGCGGCAATTGTCGAACATGGACTGCATATCGACGACGCGGGAGGTATCGAGCATATGCAGATCCAGCGCCTTGATCGCCTTGCACTCACGGAACATACAGCGGGTATAGGTCAGCGGCGCGCCCTCCAGACAATAGAGATCCACACCGGTCAGCGATTCACAACCTTCAAACATTCCCGTACAATTCGATACGCGCGGGAACCTGGCGGAGGAAAGATCAACTTGTTTGAGCGATTTGCAATGATAGAACAGTCCCGCGATATTTACCGCGTCTTCACCGTGGAAGCAGCCGTTGAAGTGGATCTCCCTGACATTGATATAGGAATCAAACAACCACGCACAGTTTTTGCAGTTTACACCGCCGTTTGCGCCGATAACCAACCGCAGCTTATCCGCGCCGAGATTCTCCGTCCACGCGAGCACGCTTCTGTTGCGCTGCTCCGAGATGTCGTAGGTCGTTCGCGGCAAATTAGATAGACTGTTGACAAAGGTTACCTCGGCAATTCTGCCGCGCGCAATGGTGGTGCCGAAGATCGGCGTATTCTCGTTGCACTCCTTGATCTCGTCGCTCATCATCACATTGTCTGCCCAGCTGCCATAGGATTGAGAAGGATTGGAAGCAAAGGCGTCCAGCTCCTCAAACTTCATGTGATTGTCAGCGGCATATTGCTCAGCCGCAGTTCTTCTTTTCCAATCAGATAACGTGATGTATCGGTACCCCTTGATCAAAAACGAGGCGTCGCGGTGGCTCGTTTTTCCGTTTGAATAATACCCGAGGGCTTCTTTACCGATGTTCTGTACACTTTTTGGGATGACGATCGATTTCAGTTTTATGCAATCCCTAAAACAAAACGGTCTGATTTCCTGTAAACCTTCTCTGAGCGTGACCTTCTCCAGCGATTCACAACCGGCAAAAGCGCAGGTGCTAATAGTCTTCACGCTTGCAGGCAACTCGATCGCGGCAAGACTTCGACATCTGTAAAACGCAAAGTTTCCGATCTCGTTCACGCCGTTTGCGATCGATACCTTTTTCAGACCAAGACAATCGGAAAATGCCCGAGAACCAATACTATTGACGCTTGCGGGAATGTTGACCGATGACAGCCACCGATTCGCCGCAAAGGCGAAAGAATTCAATTTTCTAACGGAATTCGGAATAGAATAGGATGGATGTTTGTTTCCCGGCGGATACAGTATCAACTCCTTTGAATCGGCGCTGAACAGCACGCCGTTTTTGGATCGATACGCCTTATTCCGGTTGTGCACATTGATTTCGCGCAGCGCGTAGTCAGTGTCGCTGTCCCCATTCCGATTGATACCGAGGATATTATCCGCAATGCGCTCAACCGCCTCGCCAATGGTGATGGTCTGCACCATTCGGCGTCCTTTAAAGGATTCTTGCGCGATCTCACGGACACTGTCAGGAATGACGACGTTTGTCGAGTTGCCCTTATATTGTTTTAAAACACCCTTTTCGATCACAAATTCCTTGGGATCGGTTTTTGGCTTTGACTGCGAAGCGGTCGAATTCCGGTTGGTTTTCACTGTGAAGCCGAAGCGCTTCTCGTTGCAGTAATCGCAGATATGCTTCTCGCTTGTTGAATTCAGGATCTCCACCGTTCCCTCATTCCTCAGCCGCTCGGCGCAGGAAATACACAAAAATTTGTAAAAAGTTTTCCATAGCGGCAAAGGCTGTTCCGCCGGATGATCCTGCGGCTGTTTTTTTGATTGTTTTTGCTCAGGCGGCTGTTCAGGTTGTTTCTGCTCTGTTTTCTTTTCGCGATATTTCAGCGCGCCCTCAACCACTGCCAGATCCATATTCTGCGCAGTAAGCACAGGCACCTTGCCGGCAAACTGCTTGAGCATACTTTGCACCAGCGGCACGCGGCTGGTACCGCCGACCATGAGGATCGCCGAGAGCTCCTCGGACTTCATATCGGCTGACTGAAGGATGTTGCGGCAGGCGGTAATGGACTTAGCGACCAAAGACGCGATCAGGTTGTCGAATTTTTCCCGTTTCAGCTCGTAGATCATGGTTTCAAATCCAATCGAGATGGTCTGCTGTACATAGCTGACGCTGCTTAGCTGGTGCTTTGCCTTGACAGCCGCCTCCTGAATCTGAAACTGCACTCGCTGGAGATAGACGGGATTCTCCGCCGCCATTTTCAAGGCCTCAGCGTAATTCTCGCTGACTTCGCGCATGATGTCCTCATAGATGATACGATCGATGTCGATGCCTCCGCATTCGGGATCGCCGTCGGGATCGCAGATCAAATCAAATTGTCCATGATCGTAGCGGATCAGCGAAACGTCAAAGGTACCGCCGCCGAAGTCGTAGATCATCAGATTTTTCGCGTCGTGCGGCAGGCTGCCTTCCTCCAGATAATTCATCGCCGCGGCGGTGGGCTCATCCACCAGCACGATATCAAAAAGACCGGCTGCCTTTGCCGCTCCGATGATTTTGCGCTTGCGCTTGTCGTGCTCCAAATAGGATGCCGGATAGGTGATAAAAACCTTGTCCACCGGCTCACCGCCTGCCTTTTCGGCACAT
>JAFUUV010000141.1 GCA_017471345.1 Ruminococcus sp. | reverse complement strand
GCCGTGTGCCCGCATGGAAGCGAGCAGCGAGCCGCGTTTGCCGTCTGTATGCGGCGGCAGACCGCCGAGCTTCGCGAGGTGCGCAACCGTCTTTTCCGCCATCCGGTCGGGAAAGGTGTGCGTGTGAAAATCTATGACCATCCAATACCTCCTTTTGCTTCAGTATAGCATATTTTATCATTTGCGGCAAGACTTTACAGAAAGTTCATCATGCGGTATAATAGGGGAAGAGGAGGTGCCGTATGAAATTCAATCCCAATTGTCAGAAGCCGAATTCCTGTGAGGATTGCAGGGACCGGTGTATCAAGGACATCGCCTTTCTCTATGGCTTGCCCGAGGAAAAGCAGATTGATATCCTGCGTCATTCTACCCACAAAACCCTGCGACGCGGTGATTTTGTCTTTCACGAGGGCGATCGTGTGGAATCCATCGTGATTATCAAGCAGGGGCAAGTGAAGCTGAGCACCTACGAAACCGACGGCAGAGAGAATATCATCGGTATTTTCGCGGACAACGAAACCATCTGGGAGGGCGTTTTTTCCTCGCAGACCTATCCCTACTCCGCTGTCTGCCTGACCAAAACCTACTGCTGCTACATTCGCCGCGAGGACGTGGAGACCGCGATGAGCGATCCCAAGGTCGCCCTCAAGGTCATTCAGATGCTGAGCGACAAGCTGCACGACGCGAACGAGCGCAGCCGCATTTTGTCCATCAGCGAGCCTGTCAAACGTGTGGCGGCGTTTCTGCTCTACCGCAAGAAGCGCAGCCGTGAGCCGTATTTTACGCTGCGCCTTGATGATATCGCCGGCAGCGTCAGCCTGCGTCCCGAGACGGTCAGCCGCAATATCCGGCGGCTGGTTGATGACGGTCTGGTTGAAAAAATCGGCAGAAGCGGCTTTCGAATTCCGGATTTTGAACAGCTGAACAGCTTTGTATTGGAGTGAGAAGATGAACCAGTTTGAAAGAACCGAGCTGCTGCTGGGCAGCGAGGCAATGGAAACGCTGCGGCGGTCACGTGTCGCGGTGTTCGGCGTCGGCGGCGTCGGCGGTTATACGGTCGAAGCGCTGGCACGTTCCGGCGTCGGTCAGCTTGATTTGATTGACAATGATACCGTCAGCCTGACCAACCTGAACCGCCAGATTATCGCCCTGCGCAGCACCGTCGGACGCTACAAGACAGACGTTGCCGCGGAACGTGTCCGCGATATCAACCCCGACTGTGTGGTAACGGCGCACCGCACGTTTTTCCTGCCCGAAACTGCCGGTCAGTTTGATTTTTCCCTGTATGACTATGTGGTGGATGCCATCGACACTGTTACCGGCAAATTAGAGTTAGCGCTCCGCGCACAGGAGGCAGGCGTGCCGATTATCAGCGCCATGGGCGCCGGCAACAAGCTTGACCCCACCGCCTTTGAGGTCGCCGATATCAGTCAGACTTCCTTTTGTCCGCTGGCGCGTGTCATGCGCGTTGAGTGCCGCAAGCGCGGCATCAAAAGGCTGAAGGTCGTCTATTCGCGCGAGCAGGCAAAGCGTCCGCTGCGGCAGTCGTCCGAAGCCGGCGCGCGGCGTAATATTCCCGGCTCCGTGGCGTTTGTACCGTCCGTCGCCGGACTGATTGTCGCAGGCGAGGTCATAAAGGATTTACTGCAGAAATAAAAAGCCCTACCGGCTTCAAAACCGGTAGGGTAATTTTTTTGAGGTGCTTTCTTAGTAGACCTTTTCCGCTACGGCGGCGATGACGGTTCTGCCCTTCATACAGATGCGCCGGTCGTAGAGCATGATATTTTTCGATTCGGTAATCACATCGTTCTGCTCTCTGCCGGTATCGACATAGAGCTTCCAGACATAGCCCTGCGGCAGTCCGGGCAGCTCCACGTGCGCGTCCTCCCAGTGGGCGTTGATGCCAAAGTAGACAATCTCGTCGCGGTCGGGACGATCCTTTGCTTTGCCGGCATACATTACCGCTACCATCCGCGTGTCGCGGTTAAAGTCCGTTCTCCACGGCTGCTTGCCGTGGATGCTTTCGGGCGGAAAGGTGCACTGTGCCGTTTCGCGATCCTTGGTGATGACGCGGAAGCGCTTGCGGAAGGAAATCATGTATTTGGCAAACGCGAACACATCCGGAAATTGATCCTTGCGGCTCCAGTCCAGCCAAGAGGTGATGTTGTCCTGACAGTAGGCGTTGTTGTTTCCAAACTGCGTGTTGCAGAACTCGTCGCCGGCGAGGAACAGTGCGGGTCCGCGGCTGCACATCAGCGTCGCGAAGGCGTTTTTAATCATTTTGCGGCGCAGGCTGTTGATATACGGGTCGCTGGTTTCTCCCTCGAAGCCGCAGTTCCAGCTGTTGTTGTCATTGGCACCGTCGGTGTTGTCCCAGCCGTTGAGATAGTTGTGCTTCTCGTTGTAGCTGTACATATCGTACAGGGTGAAGCCGTCATGACAGGTCAGAAAGTTGACAGAGGCGGCGTGACTGCGGTAGGTGGGATCATACAAATCCTTCGAGCCGGTCAGTCTGTTTGCCGCTGCCCATGCGAGGTTGTCGTCGCCCTTGAGAAAGCGGCGCAAATCGTCGCGGTAGCGTCCGTTCCATTCCGACCAGCGCTTCCAGTTGGGGAAGGAGCCGACCTGGTACAGTCCGGCGGCGTCCCATGCCTCCGCAATCAGCTTGGTCTTGCCGAGAATCGGGTCGAAGGCAAGGCTTTTGAGCAGCGGCGGCTGATCCATCGGTGTGCCGTCCTCGTTGCGGCCGAGAATGGAGGCGAGGTCAAAGCGGAAGCCGTCGATTTTATACTCGGTCACCCAGTAGCGCAGGCAGCGCTTGATGAAGTCCCGTACAATCGGGTGGTTGCAGTTGAGGGCGTTGCCGCAGCCGCTGAAGTTGTAGTATTTGCCGTCGGGCGTGAGCATATAGTAGATGCTGTTGTCCAGACCCTTGAAGCAGAAGAAGGGGCCTTTTTCGTTGCCCTCGGCGGTGTGGTTGAACACCACGTCGAGGATGACCTCGATGCCGTTGGACTTGAGGTCGCGAATCAGCTTTTTCAGCTCGGTGCCCTCGCGGTGATGGCGGTGGTTGCTTTCGTAGCTGGTATTCGGCGCGAAGAAGCAGACGGTGTTGTAGCCCCAGTAGTCATAGAGCTGCTCGCCGTTGAAGTTGCGGTAAGAGCCCATTTCGTCAAATTCAAAAATCGGCATCAGCTCAACCGCGTTGACGCCCAGCTCTTTCAGGTAAGGGATTTTTTCGCGGATACCCTCAAAGGTACCGCGGTTCTTGACGCCGGAGGAGATATCCTCGGTAAAGCCTCTGACATGGAGCTCATAGATAATCAGCTCCTCCATCGGAATACGCGGCGCCTTGAAATTGCCCCAGTCATAGTCGTTGAAAACCACACGCGCCTTGTAGACGCAGGTGTTGGGCTGACGCACGCCCCATCCGCTCTGACCGGTCACTGCCTTGGCGTAGGGGTCAAGCACATACATATTTTTGTCGAAAATCAGTCCCTTTTCCGGTTCGTAGGGACCGTCAAGTGAGTAGGCGTATTCAAATTTGTCAATTTCCAGCCCAAATACAATCATCGAGTAGGTGTTGCCCACCATGAATGAGTCGGGAAACGGAATCCTCGCATAAGGTATTTTGGAGCCGGGGTAAAACAGCAGCAGCGTGCAGGATGTCGCGTAAAACGAGCTGATAGTGAAGTTCACGCCGCCTCTGACGGGCGTAGCGCCGTCGATATCGTAGTATCCGGGTCTGACGTCGAAGCCGCAGATATTATCCGTAGGCTTTAAGTCCCTTAACATGATAGCACTCCTTATTCAATGTGTTTTCGCAAATAATATTCTAACACTAAAGCCTCTTTTTTTCAATTACAAGTTTGAAATATTTTCGTCAAAAAACTGTTCATAATGTTCATAATAACAACTTGCTGACATCATATAACAATTTGGCAACGTATTAGAAATTCGCTAAAAATTCACTGTTGTGTTTGTGATTTTTCTGTGTTATAATGAATTATCAGTATAGTATCAAAACTGACAGAAAGGGTGTATTTACTTATGGTTGTACGAGACATACTCGATATTCTCGAGGGAGAGATAATCTGCGAGGGCGATCTCGACCAGGAAATCAAAACCGCCTGCGGTTCCGATATGATGAGCGACGTGCTGGCGTTCGTCAAGGATCAGTCTGTCCTGCTGACAGGCTTGGTCAATCCGCAGGTTGTCCGCACCGCCGAAATGATGGACATGGCGTGCATCGTCTTTGTCCGCGGCAAGGTGCCGGACGACTCCATCATCAGCCTTGCCGAAAGCCGCGGCATCACGCTGATGAAAACCCGCTTCAGAATGTTCACTGCCTGCGGCTTGCTGTACAGCAACGGTCTTTCCGGAGGAACCAAGGTATGAGCAACGCGATTCATCTTCACTACGATGTGTCGGGCGAGGATTTTACACGCGCCGGTGAAGCGAGCGGCCTGGTCAAAAAGACGCTCAAAAAGCTCGGGTACAATACCGACGCTATCCGCCGCGTCGCGATTGCCATGTATGAAGCGGAAATCAACATGGTCATCCACGCGGAGGGCGGCTACTGCGACGTGGATATCTATCCCGACCGCGTCGAAATTCTGCTTGCCGACCATGGCCCCGGCATTCCCGACGTTGACAAGGCGATGCAGGAGGGCTACTCTACCGCGCCCGACAATGTGCGTACCCTCGGCTTCGGCGCCGGTATGGGTCTGCCCAATATTAAAAAATATACCGACGATATGCGGATTGAAACCACGCTCGGCGTCGGTACCAATGTTTATTTGACGGTCGTTGTCAAAGCATAACCGCAACAATCATTAAGGAGAATTTCCCATGGGTAACTATTTCCATTCAGTTGAGCTGAATGCCGATATGTGCTGCGGCTGCACCAACTGTCTGAAGCGGTGCCCTACCGAGGCAATACGCGTTCACGGAGGCAAAGCGAAAATCCTTGCCGATCGCTGTATCGACTGCGGCGAGTGCATCAGAATCTGCCCACATCACGCCAAAAGCGCGGTCAGCAACAAAATTGAAGAAATTGAAAAGTTCCGCTACACCGTCGCCATTCCCGCTCCGGCGCTGTTTGGTCAGTTCAACGGCTTGGACAATATCGACTATGTGCTGACCGGACTCAAAAAAATCGGCTTCGACCACGTTTTCGAGGTTTCGCGCGCGGCGGAGCTGGTCAGTGAAGCCACGCGGCGGTTGATTAAGGAAAACAGGCTGAAAAAACCGATTATCAGCTCTGCCTGCCCCTCGGTGGTCAAGCTGATTAAAATCCGTTTTCCTGATTTGTGCGACAACGTTCTTCCGCTGCTCGCGCCGATTGAAGTGGCAGCGAAAATCGCGCGCCGCGAGGCAATCGAGCGAACCGGTCTGGACGCAAAGGATATCGGCGTCTTTTTCATCACGCCGTGTCCTGCCAAGGTGACGGAGATTCACTCACCCAACTACGCCGAAAAATCAGAGGTGGACGGCGCAATCGCCATTTCGAAAATCTATCCGGATTTAGCGCACGCGATGGATCATCTTGAGGAGGTCGAGTCCATTGCGCAGTCCGGCTTGCTCGGCATCGGCTGGGCAACCTCCGGCGGTGAGGCGGCCGCCATGCTCGGCGACAAGTACCTTGCGGCGGACGGCATCGAAAACGTCATCCGTGTTCTTGAGGGGCTGGAGGACGAGCATATCCGCGGCGTGGACTTCATCGAGCTGAACGCCTGCTCCGGCGGCTGTGTCGGCGGCGTGCTCACGGTCGAGAATCCCTATGTCGCACAGGCGCGTATCCACAACCTGCGTAAGTATCTGCCCGTGTCGCTCAACCATATCGGCGACCGGTCGCTTGAGGATATGATGTGGACAGAGGAGCTGACCTTTGACGCAGACATCTTCCGTCTGGATGAGGACATTATCAAGGCGATGGAGATGATGAACCGCATGGAGGCAATCTGTGCCGGATTGCCCGGGTTGGACTGCGGCTCCTGCGGCGCGCCTACCTGCCGCGCCATGGCGGAGGATATCGTCCGCGGCAAGACAAAGGAGACCGACTGCATTCACAAGCTCAAAGCCAAGATTCAGAATGTGTATGACCAGCTGAAGAATACAATTTAATATAGGTGACACAACATGACTGTAAAAGAACTTGCCGAAAGGCTCGAATTAAAAATATTGGTCGAGGGCGACCTCGGCCGCGAGGTGACCGGCTGCTACATCGGCGACCTGCTCAGCTGGGTGATGGGACGCGCGCCGGAGGATTCGGCATGGCTGACCGTGATGGGCAATATCAACTCCATCGCTGTCGCCACGCTCGCGGACGTCAGCTGCATTGTGCTGGTCGAGAACGCGGCGCTCGATGAAAACGCCCGACAGAAGGCGGAAATGCACGAGGTCAATATCCTTCTGACGCAGGAGAACAGTTATCATCTTGCCGTGAAGCTCCACGAGCTGCTACAATGAAGTATTATTATGATTTGCACCTCCATTCCTGTTTGTCGCCCTGCGGTGACATGGACATGACGCCCAACAACATCACGGGAATGGCAAGCCTGCTCGGACTGGATGTGATTGCCCTGACCGACCACAACACCGCGCTTAACTGTGAGGCGACAATAGCGGCAGGCAAAGAAAACGGCGTCGTGGTGGTGCCGGGCATGGAGCTGACGACCAGCGAGGACATCCACGCGGTCTGTCTGTTTCCGACACTCGAAAAGGCGCTGAACTGGAGCGAATATGTGGACAGCCGCCGCATCAAAATTAAAAACCGTCCCGATATTTACGGGCGGCAGGTTATCATGAACGCGCTTGACGAGGAAATCGGCGAGCTGGAGCATCTGCTTCTGCCGGCGACGGAAATCAGCATTATCAGCGCGTATAAACTGGTGCGCTCCTTCGGCGGCACCTGCTATCCGGCACATATCGACCGCGACAGCTTGTCGATTTTGTCTGTACTCGGCGAGATTGACCCTGCCTGCGGCTTTGTCACCGCCGAGCTTGCCGATAAATCGAAGCTGCCCGAGCTTCGCGCGCAACATCCGATTCTCAATTCGCTGCGCATTGTCACCAACTCCGACGCGCATTACCTCGAAAATATGCGCGACGCGGAAAACCGGCTTGAATTGGCGGAATTAAGCGCCGCCTGCGTGGTGGAGACGCTGGACGCGGTTTATCACGCGCGCGGTACTGTCTGATTTGAGCAAAATTGTCAAATTTTGACATTCAAATAGGCGCTAAAAATGTGATATAATCAGCAATATGACATGATAGAACAAAAAACGACAATTAATTGTTAAAAATCTGTCGTTCTGATTGTGTTATCATTGAAAAGAGGGAAAAATTTTTATAGACTTTCACAACCCATTTGTGCTATAATCATTGTAAGTAAATATTAATATTATCTGCATTGGTAATATTTTTTTTATGGTATTTGACAACTATGAAATCAGGGAGGAAAAACAATGCAAAAGAAAATCAGCAGCATCCCGTTCAGCGGGACGCCTGAGCAGGAAGCAAGGCTTAAGGAATCCATTGCCCGCCATATTGACGACCCCGGCGCGGTAATGCCTGTGCTTCAGGAGGCTCAGGAAATCTACGGTTATCTGCCGATTGAGGTGCAGACCATGGTCGCGGAAGGTCTCGGCGTATCGCTCGAAGAGGTTTACGGCGTTTCCACCTTCTACTCCCAGTTTGCCCTCTCTCCGAAGGGTAAGTACAACATCTCTGTTTGTCTCGGTACCGCCTGCTACGTCAAGGGCTCCGGCGACATCCTCAACAAAATCTCCGACGAGCTTGGTATCGGCGCGGAGGAATGCACCGCCGACGGTCAGTTTTCACTCACCGCCTGCCGCTGCATCGGCGCCTGCGGTCTGGCTCCCGTCATCACTGTCAACGAGGACGTTTACGGCAGACTGACGGTTGACGACATTCCTTATATTCTCAATAAGTATAAGGAAGCCTGATGCGCGAGCTGTCCTTAAATGTCATGGACGTGGCGCAGAATTCCGTGCGTGCGCAGGCGTCGCTTGTCACCATCTCCGTGGAGGAGAGTGACCGCGGCGACTTTCTGCAAATCAGCATCGCGGACAACGGCTGCGGTATGACGGAGGAGCAGGTGCAGCAGGTCATCGATCCGTTTTTTACGACACGCACCACCCGCAAGGTCGGACTCGGCGTGCCGCTGTTCAAGCTTTCGGCGGAACAGACGGGCGGCAGCTTTGACATTCAGTCAAAGCTTTCTGTCGGCACCACCACCACCGCGCGTTACGTGAAAAGCCATGTCGATATGACGCCGCTCGGCGACATCAATGACACGGTTAAAATCCTCATCCAGTGCAATCCTGACATTGACTTTGTGTATACACGCACAACCGACAACGGTTCTTTTACACTTGACACGCGCGAGCTGCGCGAGCTGTTGGAGGGCGTTCCGCTTGATACGCCCGATGTGCTGGAGTGGATCGGCGCATTTTTAGAAGAAAATACCCAATCAATACTTGGAGGAGCAGAATAACAATGAAATCTTTAGCTGAACTGAAAGCCATCAGAGACAAGGCGAAGGCTAACCTTGATCTCAGAAAAGAAAACCCCAACGCGGCGAGAGTTCTTGTCGGCATGGCTACCTGCGGTATCGCGGCAGGCGCCCGTCCCGTGCTCAACGCGTTTGTAGAAGAGATTGCCAAGCGCGGTCTCACCAATGATATCACCGTCACCCAGACGGGCTGCATCGGCATCTGCCAGTATGAGCCTGTTGTCGAGATCGAAATCCCCGGTCAGGACAAGGTGACTTATGTTAAGGTAGCTCCCGAAATGGTGCCCAAGATTGTCAACGACCATCTTGTCAACAAGAACGTTGTGACCGAGTACACCATCGGAGCCATGAATAAGAAATAAGGAGGGCATTTCATGTATCGTTCAAATGTATTGGTATGCGGCGGTACGGGCTGTACCTCCTCGAACAGCCTGACTATCGTTGAAAAGCTGAAGGAAGAAATCGCCAGACAGGGCCTTTCCGATGAGGTCAATGTCATCACCACGGGCTGCTTCGGTCTTTGTGCCTTGGGCCCCATCATGGTTGTTTATCCCGAGGGCAGCTTCTATTCCATGGTTAAGGTGGAGGATATCCCCGAAATCGTTGAAGAGCACCTCTTAAAGGGCAGAATTGTTACCCGTCTGCTCTATCAGGAGACCGTTGAGGATGACACCATCAAGTCCCTCAACAAAACGGATTTCTACGCTAAGCAAAAGCGTGTCGCGCTGCGCAACTGCGGCGTTATCGATCCCGAAAAAATTGATGACTACATCGCGCAGGACGGCTATGCCGCTCTCGGTAAGGTGCTCACCGAGATGACTCCCGATGAAGTCATTCAGACCATCCTCGATTCCGGTCTGCGCGGCAGAGGCGGCGCTGGCTTCCCGACCGGCCTCAAGTGGAAATTTGCCGCGGCGAACGACGCCGATCAGAAGTACGTCTGCTGCAACGCCGACGAAGGCGACCCCGGCGCGTTTATGGATCGTTCCGTTCTCGAGGGCGACCCGCACTCCCTGATTGAAGCCATGGCGATTGCCGGCTACGCGATTGGCGCTTCCAAGGGTCGCGTTTATGTCCGCGCGGAGTACCCCATCGCGGTCAAGAGACTCCAGATTGCTATCGACCAGGCGCGTGAATACGGCCTGCTCGGCGAAGATATTTTTGGCACCGGCTTCAACTTTGATATGGAGCTGCGTCTTGGCGCGGGCGCGTTCGTCTGCGGCGAGGAAACCGCTCTGATGACCTCCATCGAGGGCAAGCGCGGCGAGCCCAGACCGAGACCTCCGTTCCCTGCTGTCAAAGGTCTGTATCAGAAGCCCACCATTCTCAACAATGTAGAAACCTACGCCAACATCGCGCAGATTATCCTGAACGGACCCGAGTGGTTCGCTTCCATGGGTACCGAAAAGAGCAAGGGTACCAAGGTATTCGCGCTTGGCGGTAAGATTAACCACACCGGCCTTGTCGAAATCCCGATGGGTACCACGCTCCGCGAGATCGTCTTTGAAATCGGCGGCGGCATCCCCAACGGCAAGAAGTTCAAGGCTGCGCAGACCGGCGGTCCTTCCGGCGGCTGCATCCCCGAGGAACACCTCGACATCGAAATCGACTACGACAACCTTATCGCTATCGGATCCATGATGGGC
>JAFUUV010000140.1 GCA_017471345.1 Ruminococcus sp. | reverse complement strand
TGTTCAGAGGTGCAGATATTTTATAGTAGATTTTTGTCAAAACGACGACGTCATACTGACGTATAACGAGGAGTTTTGGCAGAAATATGCTGTGAAAGATTTGTGGCTATGGGCAGCTATGAATTTTTAGAGGTGCCCATCAGTATTCCGGCAGCTTCCATTCCGCCTGCAGCTCGTCGCTGACGGGGAAAACACGGAACAGCATCAGCTTATTGCTTTTGTCGGTGCTGTCCTCCTTGGAGGAGAAGGAAAACACGAAGCCATCGTAATAGAGCGACTTATCCGATCCGGTAGCGGTTTTATAAAATATCGTCTGCATGGTGTTCTGACTGTCGCTGTCGTAGCCGCAGACGACCTGTGCCATGATGGCGGATTTCATGAGAATTTCATCGCTCTTGTTCTTTCCGTCCTCCTTGGCGGTAAAACGCGCGGAGGTGGTGCCGCAGCCGATATTGACAATCTTTTCGGTTTCGGCTTCCACCGTCGCGGTCAGGTTGAGGTCCTTGTCGTCATAGTAATAGTACTGAATATTCACGCCGTTGCTATCCTTTGTGACCTGACCGTTTTTCTTCCAGCCTGCCATCGTGAGCTGCTCTTTATCGCCGCGTCGGTTGCACTCCACGTTGAAGCGTGAGGTGAAATCATACAGCGTCATTGTAAAGCGCTTGCCGTTGACATTGAAGCTGTCCTCCGCTGCGGCGATGGTTTTTTCCGTGTATTCCGTACCCTCGACGCTTTCCAACTCCTCGGGGCGGCTGATGTTCACGCTGTCGTCGCCGCAGCCTGCCGCGAAAACGGCAACCATGGCGATGATCAGCAGGATTGCAAGTCTTTTCATCCTACACCTTCCTTGCGAAACAGGGCTGTAAACACCTACAGCCCTGTTATCTTTATTCTTCGGTTGTTTCCTCGGTGGTCGCTTCCTCGGCGGTCGCTTTCTCGGTGGTCGCTTCCCCGGCGGTCGCTTCCTCGGCTTCCTCCTCGTGGGGTGACCGTGCCACGGTGACAACTCTGTCGCCGTCGCCGACCTTCATGACCGTCACGCCCTTCGACGGACGTGAGCACACACGGATGGAATTTGCCGCGATACGGATAATAATGCCGTCCTTCGAAATGATGATGATGTCATCATCAAGGTTAACCACCTTGATGGCGGCAACCTTGCCGTAGCGTTCGACATGGTAGTTAATCAAGCCCTTGCCGCCGCGGCTCTGGATGCGGTAATCCTCCGGCTCGGACAATCTGCCGTAGCCGGTCTCGCTGACGGTCAGCACCAGTCCGCCCTCGCGGACAACGCTCATGCCGATGACCTCGTCGCCTTCCCTGAGCGTCAGCGCCTTCACGCCGCGCGCCATTCTGCCCATCTCGCGGACGTCGGTTTCATGGAAGCGAATTGCCGCGCCGAGTCGGGTGGCGACAATGACATTGGCGTTGCCGTCGGTCATGCGCACCCATGCCAGCTCGTCGCCCTCGTTGAGCTCGAGCGCGATCAGACCGCCCTTGCGCGCGGTATTGTAGGCATTGAGCGCGATGCGCTTGATGATACCCCTGCGCGTCACCATGACAAGGTACTTTTCCTCGTCAAATTCGGGAACGCGAATCATGGAGGTCACCTTTTCCTCCGGCGCGAGCGGCAGGAGGTTGGCGATATTCAAACCCTTTGACTGGCGGCTGCCCTCGGGTACCTCGTAGCATTTCAGGCGGTAAACCCTGCCCTTGTCGGTGAAGAACAGCACGTAGTCATGGGAATTGATGATAAACATTTCGGTGGCGACATCCTCCTCGCGGCGGGACATACCCGACACACCTCTGCCGCCGCGGCGCTGGAGCTTGTAGGTATCCGCCGCCAAGCGCTTGACATAGCCGAACTGCGTGAGCGTGAGCACACATTCCTCCTGCGGAATGAGATCCTCGATATCCACCTCGCCGCTGACGGCGCAAATCTCCGTGCGGCGCGCATCGGCGTACTTGTTGCGGATGGCAATCAGCTCTTCTCTGACGATTTCGAGCTTGCGTGTCTCGCTGGCTAAAATTGCCATGAAGTCGGCAATTTTTTCCTTCAACGCTTCAATTTCTTCCTCAATCTTGTGGCGCTCCATATTGGTCAGCTGACCGAGACGCATCTGCACAATTGCCTGCGCCTGCACCTCGTCCAAGCCGAAGCGCTCCATCAGCGCGGTGCGGGCGGAGGGCTGGTCCTTGCTGGCGCGGATGATGCGGATGACCTCGTCGATGAAATCAATGGCGATTTTCAAGCCCTCGAGGATATGCATTCTGTCCTGCGCTTTTTTGAGGTCGAATTCCACACGACGGCGGATGACGTCCTCCTGAAATTCCACATAGTATTTCAGCATATCCTTGAGCGTCAGGATTTTCGGCTGTCCATCCACAATCGCCAGCATGATGGCGCCGAAGGTGACCTGCAGCTGCGTGTAGGAAAACAGCTGGTTGAGAACAATCTGCGGAGACGCCTCGCGCTTGACGTCGATTTCGATATGCATACCGATGCGGTCGGAGTGATCCTCGATGTTGGAGATGCCCTCGATGCGCTTTTCCTTGACCAAATTGGCGATATTTTCAATCAGTCTCGCCTTGTTGACCTTGTAAGGCAGCTCGGTGACAATAATTTTGAAGCGTCCGTTTTTTGCCTCGATAATTTCCGTGCGGGCACGGACGGTAATTTTTCCCTTGCCGGTGGCGTAGGCGGCGCGGATGCCGCTTCTGCCCATGATGATGCCGCCGGTGGGAAAGTCCGGTCCCGGCAGCGCTTCCATCAGCTCGGGAAGCTCGATGTCGGGATTTTCAATATACGCGCAGGCGGCGTCGATGGTTTCGCCGAGATTATGCGGCGGAATTTCGGTTGCCATGCCGACAGCGATACCGCTTGAGCCGTTGACAAGCAGATTGGGAAAACGGCTGGGCAGCACGACCGGCTCTTTCAGGCGGTCGTCGTAGTTGGGCACAAAATCCACGGTGTCCTTTTCGATGTCGGTGAGCATCTCCTGCGAGATTTTGCTCATGCGCGCTTCGGTGTAACGATAAGCAGCGGGCGGGTCGCCGTCAACAGAGCCGAAGTTGCCGTGACCGTCCACCAACATATAGCGCATGGAGAAGTCCTGCGCCAGCCTGACCATGGCGTCATACACAGACGCGTCGCCGTGGGGATGGTACGCGCCCAGCACGGAGCCGACGGTGTCGGCGCACTTATGGTAGGGCTTGGACGGATCCAGACCTCTTTCATACATGGTGTAGAGAATACGCCTGTGCACCGGCTTCAGGCCGTCGCGCACATCGGGCAGCGCACGTGAGACAATGACGCTCATGGAATAATCCAAAAAGCTTTGCCGCATCTCGTTTTGCAGGTCTACATCAATAATTCTGTTTTCGTTGAGCTGCTTGTCGTTCGTCATGATTTACCTCATAAAACCTTGATATTGCTGTTCATCGCCTCAAACAGCGCGGGCATTCTTTTTTTGGCGTTGCAGGGACGGAAGGTTTTGGCGTCCACAAAGCCGTGCTCGGTGCTGCCGTAGGCAATTTCTGTCTGCGTCTCATCGGGATTGATGCGCTTGACAGAGTAGGAAAATTCAATTCTGGCGGCGGTCATGTTGGTGCACCAGGTGCGGATGACCAGCCTGTCCTCATACTGCGCCGGCAGCAGGTAGCGCACCGAAAGATTGCGCACGGGCGTCATGATGCCCGACGCCTCCATTTCAGAGTAGCTCGTGCCGAACAGACGGATAAAATCCGTCCTGCCGATTTCAAACCATACCGGAAAATTCGCGTGATGGGCAATCCCCATGCGGTCGGTTTCCGCGTATCTGACGGTCACATATGTCCTTGAGTGCATAATACCCTCCCGTTTGAAATATTAAACGTCCAAATTCTGTACGTACTTCGCGTTTTGCTCGATGAATTCACGGCGCGGCTCCACCTTGTCGCCCATCAGGATGGTGAAGGTTTCGTCCGCCGCCTCGGCGTCGCTCAGCTCCACGCGGAGCATCAGGCGCGTGTCGGGATTCATGGTGGTCTCCCACAGCTGCTCGCTGTCCATCTCACCGAGACCTTTGTAGCGCTGAATCTCGGTTTTGCCCTCGATGGTCGCCAAAATCTGGTCGCGCTCGAGGTCGGAGTAGGCGTATTTATGCTCCTTGCCCTTGGTGATGCGGTAGAGCGGCGGCTGCGCGATATACACATGGCCGGTCTCAATCAGGGGCTTCATGTAGCGGAAGAAGAAGGTCAGCAGCAGGGTGCGGATATGCGAGCCGTCCACATCGGCATCCGCCATGATGATAACCTTGTCGTAGCGGAGCTTTTCGAGGTTGAACTCCTCGCCGATGCCGGTGCCGAGCGCGGTGATGACGGGCATCAGCTTGTCGTTGCCGTAAACACGGTCAATACGCGCCTTCTCGACGTTGAGCATTTTGCCCCAAAGCGGCAAAATTGCCTGAATTCTTCTGTCTCTGCCGCCCTTTGCGGAGCCGCCTGCCGAGTCTCCCTCGACGATGAAAATTTCGGTTTCGCTGCTGTCGCGGCTCTGGCAGTCCGCCAATTTGCCGGGCAGCTGCGCCGATTCGAGCGCGGATTTGCGGCGCACATTCTCGCGCGCCTTGCGCGCTGCCTCACGCGCCCTTGCCGAAGCGAGCGCTTTTTCGAAGATTGCCTTGGAAACGGCGGGATTTTCTTCGAGATAGACCATCAGCTTTTCGCGGACAAGCTTATCCACCATGGTGCGCACCTCGGTGTTGCCGAGCTTCGCCTTGGTCTGTCCCTCAAACTGCGCTTCCTTCAGCTTGACGCTGATAATCGCCGTCAAGCCCTCGCGCACGTCCTCGCCGCTGAGATTTTTATCGTTATCCTTCAGCTTGCCGAACTTCCGCGCGTAGTCGTTCATCACGTAGGTCAGCGCGCGCTTGAAGCCTTCCTCGTGCGTGCCGCCGTCGGTGGTGTGAATGTTGTTGGCGAAGGTCAGCAGCATCTCGTTGTAGCTTTCGTTGTATTGCATCGCGATTTCTACCGCGATGGTGTCCTCCTCGTTTTTGGAGGAAAAATAAATGACGTCGGGATGAATCACCTCAAGCGAGCGCTTCTTGTGAATGAAGGTGACAAAGCTCTTGATGCCGCCCTCGTAGCAGAAGTTCTTCTTGATGATGTTGTCGGCGTCGCGCTCGTCGCGCAGCTCGATATGCACGCCGGCGTTCAAAAACGCCTGCTCGCGCAGTCGGCGCTCGAGCACCTCATATTCGTAAACGGTGGTTTCCTTGAAAATTTCGGCATCCGCCTTGAAGCGCACCTCGGTGCCCCTGACGCCGGACTTGCCGATTTTCTCTAATTCATTGATAATCTTGCCGCGCTCGTAACGCTGGAAATACACATCTTCGCCGTCGCAGACCTTGACCTCCAGCCACTCGGACAGCGCGTTGACAACCGAAGCGCCGACGCCGTGCAGACCGCCGGAAACCTTGTAACCGCCGCCGCCGAACTTGCCGCCGGCGTGCAGAACGGTAAAGACAACCGTGACCGCCGGCAAACCGGTTTTGCTGTTGACGCCGACGGGAATACCACGGCCGTTGTCGGTCACGCGGATGATGTTTCCCGGCTCGATGACCACGTCGATTTTGGAGCAATAGCCGGCGAGCGCCTCGTCGATGGAGTTGTCCACAATCTCATAGACAAGGTGGTGCAAGCCGCGCGGACCGGTGGAACCGATGTACATACCCGGACGCTTGCGGACAGCCTCGAGTCCCTCGAGCACCTGAATTTCATCGGCGCCGTACTCTTGTTCTACCTTGGTCATTTCAATTTTTTCTTCGTTGGTTTCAATATTTTCCATGGGTTCCATAATTACCTCTTGATCAATGAAATAAAAAACGGTCTGAGAAAGTAAGCGGCGACAATCCACAGCATGGTGACAAGGAACAGCGCCGGATAGGTCGTGTTGTGAAACACCGTCATCAGCAGCAGGTTGCAGCCGACCGACAGCGCGACCGTCAGCAAGCCGAGTACCCACCAGCCGCGGCGGCTGACCGTCAGCTTTTCGCGGCAGTGATAACACGCCTGCTCTTTGCCGCGCATCATCCGGCGCACGTCGCCGTAGCGGTACACCGTGCCGCAGCAGGGACAGACAGGCAGGTGAAACAAAGCTTAAAACCTCCTGTTCGCCGAATAGCGGTTGTTGTCGGGCTGGTACTCCCTGACGTCATCCTCCTCCGGCGCCGGCTCCGGCTCGGGCGGCGTGATGTAGTGGCGGTTGACGCGCGTTCCCTCGGAATGTATTTTTTTCAGCGGCGCATCGTCAATGGCGTGACCTTCGCTCACGTCGTCGATGACGTGCACCATCGGCTTTTCCACTTGGGTGGAGGTGGAGGAAATTTCGTCGTTCTCGACCTGCTCACGCGTGGAGGAGCGCTCCGCCTTGATTTGATTGAAAATATCGGAATTGATGCTGAACCTTCCGCTGTCTGTGAGGTCGCTGTCCGTATCGGACACCGAAAGATTGTCGGAATAGGCAATGCCTGCCTTTTTTGCCTCCATGGATTTCTGGTATTTTCTCAGCGGTTCAAAGCTGACAAATTTCGGAGAAATCAGCGCGAAGATAATCAGCGGCAGCGCGACCGCCGCGATGCCCAGCGGATTGTGCGTCAGACCTAAATAAATCCAGATAAACAGCACTGCCGCCGAGATAATGGCGCAAATCAAAAACGCCAGCACAACATAGCGGTTAATCACCACCCTGCTTTCGCGTCCGCAGCGCCTGCAGACGTACTCCGCCTTTCTTCTGCGGCTGAACGCAACGGTATACGGCACTCTGCTGCCGCAATAGGGACATTTCTTTTTTTTCATATCATTTACTCCAGTTTGATGATAGTCGTCATCGGGTTTTCAGCTCTCTGCGGTTGAGGGTTTTCGGAGAAAGCTGAGAAATATATACCTTCCTCTCGCCGTTCTCGATACAGACGACGAAGGATTTCGGCAGTTCATAGGAGACGTTGACCACCTCGCCGCGCTTTTGCGCCGCCGCGAGGAAATCACGCGTCTTTTTTGACACCGTGCACGCGTCAATGTCGCATACAGCGATGATATTTTCGGTTGGAATGACAATTTCGTTTCCTAAATGAAGATACATAGCAAAGATACTCCGGTGAAATAACGTCACCTTTTCGCATAAGCGAAGCTGACAGGACAACCTGAATCCGTGAAACTGAAATCATCCATCATCAACCATTATGTAGGGGACGGCTTCCCAGACGTCCCTGAAAGCCTGACGTTTTGTGCAGTGGGACGTCAAGGATGCCGTCCCCTACGGTTAGGTTTCACTTTCATCATATAGGTGTTTGTGATTATTCGCGTTTTTTCGGTATTCTCTATCTTTATTAAGGCTTTGTATCCGAAGATTCACGGATTCAGGGACAACATAGTTTGTCTCTTACTGTCATCCCGACGCACGTGGATGAACCCCCTTGATTGAGCCGCCAACGTTTCTCGCCGTCGCACCCAAAGGCTCCCCTTGAGGGGAGCTGTCGCGACGCTTTCGCGGCGTGACTGAAGGGTGAAGGATAGGAACGATACTTTACCGCACGCACTGCAATCGGATAGGCTATCCGGCTTTCCCCTCACCCTTCCGTCATTTCGCAGAGCGAAATGCCACCTCCCCTCAAGGGGAGGCTTTCCTTGCCGGAAAGGACTGTTTGTCGATTTGGACAACACCTCAAAGACCGAACCCTACAGAACGTTATGCATGATTCACGCAGCGACGGGATTCCCTTGATAGCGCCGCCTTCACTCCGTCACGGTTCCGTTTTTGACATAAAAAACCTTGCCTTCGTTGAGCTGCTCCTTATTGGATTTTTCGCAGCAGGTGATGAACACCTGACAGCCCTTAAGCTCGTTGAGCAGGTAGTCCTGACGGTCGTTGTCCAGCTCGGAGAGTACGTCGTCGAAGAGAATCACCGGATTCTCCCCCATGCGCTCGCGCAGGACGGACGCCTCGGCTAATTTCAGGGAGAGCACCGCGCTGCGCTGCTGCCCCTGAGAGGCAAAAAAACGTGAGTTTTTGTCGTTAATCAGTATTTCAATATCGTCACGGTGCGCGCCCGAAAGGGTGGAACCGGTGAAGATTTCATTTTGCAGATTCTGCGCGCATTTTGTCAGCAGCTTTTGCCGCAGCTCCTCCGGCGTATCGCCTTCCTGCGCGCCGAAGCTGGAGACATAGCGCAGCCGCAGCTCCTCGCTGCCGCGCGAAATGCCTTGGTGGTACCGCGCCGCGCGTTCGGAAATCATCCTCGTGAAATCGAGCCGCTGCCGCACAATTTCCGCGCCGAGGACGGCAAGCTGCTCGTCCCACAGCGAGAGGGTGGTTTTCAGGCTGTCATTTTTTTGGATTTCCTTCAGCAGCGCGTTGCGCTGCTTGAGCAGGCGGTTGTACCGCTGCAAGGTCAGCGCGTTGCGCATTTTTTCGCGGCAGATGGCACTGTCGATAAAGTTGCGCCGCTCGGCGGGACCGCGCTTGATCAGGCTGAGATTTTCGGGAGAGAACACCACCGCGCAGAATTTTTCAATCAGTGCCGCGGCGGTCTTTTTTTCCACACCGTTGATGGAAGCCTGCCGCTTGCCGGTTTCGATGGTCAGCCGCGCCTGCTGCTCTCTGTCCTGTCCGAAAAACCGGCAGTCCAGCCGCGCGGAGCTCTCGCCAAAGCGAATCAGCTCCCGAAAGCTCTGCGTGCGGAAGGAATGTCCGCCGCAAAACAGCCACAGCCCCTCGATGATATTGGTCTTGCCCTGCGCGTTGTTGCCGTAGATGATGTTGACGCCGTCGCAGGGCAGCAGCGTGACATCCGCAAGGTTGCGGAAATGGTGGAAGGAAACGGAGAGTACCTTCATGTTGCCACAGTCAGCAGCACACCGTCGTACAGCACCGTGTCGCCGTCGCGCAGCTTTTTGCCGCGCATGGTGCACACCTCACCGTTTACATGCACTTCGCCGTTTTGAATGACGATTTTCGCCATGCCGCCGGTCGCGGCAAGACCGGACAGCTTCAGTACATCCTGTAAACGGATGTATTCGGTGTCAATATGAATGGTCTCAGATTTCATTGGCAAGCCTCATGGGTACCACCAGCGCAAGGAAATTGTCGCCCTGCACCGGCTTGATGACGATGGGCGAAACAGGACCGTTGAGCTCCAGCTTCACCTCGTCGGTGTCAACATTTTTGAGCGCGTCAAGCATATAGCGGTTATTAAAGCCGATTTCCACCTTGTCACCGACAATCGGGACGCTGATGGTGTCGCTGGCGGAGCCAACCGCCGACGCGCAGGAAAACCTGATTTCATCGCCTGTGAATTTGCACCGCACAGGACTCGGCATTCTGTCGCTGTTCATCAGCGACATTCTTTCCACCGAATTCATCAGGCGCTTGACGTTGATGACGACCTCGGTTTTGGCGTCCGCCGGTACGGTGGTTTTGTAGTCGATGAAAATGCCTTCAATCAGGCGCGAAATGACCCGATAGTGATTTACCTGGAAGGTGATGTGGCGCTGACCGATGATAATTTCCACCGGTTCCTCGTCATCGCCGAGCAGCTTGAGGATTTCAAGCTGTGTTTTGCCGGGCACAATAAACGAGGTCTGACTGTCGCTCGAAACGTTTTCGCGGCGGATTGCCATGCGGTAGCCGTCGATGGCGACAATGGTCAGCACGGAATTTTCGATTTCATACAGCGAACCGGTGTAGATGGGCTTGGAGGTGTTTTCGCTGACCGCGTACACGGTCTGACGAATCATTTCGCGCAGGGCTTTGGACGGCAGGGTGATGCCGTCGGTCTGCTCAAAGCTCGGTAAATCCGGATACTCCACAGAGGACATACCGGTAATTTTGTAGTCCGCCGCGCCGCAGCTGATGTAAATGACCAGCCGGTCGTCGGTTTCGACGGTGAGGATTTCCTCGGGCAGGTTGCGCACGATATCAAAGAACAGCTTGGCGCTGATGACCACCTCGCCCTGTTCCTGAATGGTCGCCTCCACGTCGGTGGTGATACCGATTTCGAGGTTGTAGCCGGAAATGTTCAGTTCTTCGCCGTATGCTTTTATCAAAACGCCCTCAAGGGCAGGAATGGTCGATTTGGTGGATACCGCTCTGGAGACGTTCGAAATAGCTGATTGCAAATCCGAACGGAGGCAGGAAAATTTCATGGGTGTTGTCCTCTCCAATCTTTATCTTTTAAATATTTTTCGTAGTCGTAGTAGGTGATGTTAAAATGTAGAAAAAGCGGCATTTGCGCCGTTGGCAAGCGGAAAAATCTTCCACTGTGGATTGCGTGTGGAGTGTTTGTCCGTGTGAGAAGAATTTCACACCTTTTTCCATATTTCTCCACAATCCTCCACAATCGGGTTGTTTCCATATTGACAGGATGTGAATGTGGGTGGAAAATGGGGACAGAAATGACATCGTTTTTGATGTTGTGCTTTCAAAAACAGTACCTGAATCCGTAAAACTGAAATCATTCATCATCAACCATGATGTAGGGGACGGCTTCCCAGACGTCCCTGAAAGCCTGACGTTTTGTGCAGAGGGACGTCAAGGATGCCGTCCCCTACGGTTAGATTTCACTTTCACCATAACAGTAGCCAAAAGTAAGATTCCGATGAACATCTGTCGCGTAAACGCGAGGATTTCCATGCCATTATGTTATCAAATACAGTAGCATAAGTCAGATTCTGATGAACATCTGTCGCGTAAGCGCGACACTTCCCATGCCATCATGTTATCAACAACAGTAGCCAAAAGTAAGATTCTGATGAACATCTGTCGCGTAAACGCGAGGAAGCCCAAGCCACCGACGTATAGTCCGCGTGCTGAAATTAACGGTCTTTTATGTTTTTGATCATGTCGTCCACTAATTCCTTGGTTTTCTGGTCTTTTTCGAGCTGCTCACCGATTTTGGTGATGGAGTAGAGAACCGTGGTGTAGTGTCTGCCGCCGAAGAGGTTGCCGATTTCCTTGACAGTGAGGTTGGTCAGCTCTCGGGTGATGTAGATGGCAATATGACGCGCGTTGCTGACGTTTGCCTTTTTGCTCTTCTGCTTGGTGATATCCTCCGGCGTCATGCCGTAGGTACGGGCGACCTCGTCGATAATGCGCTCGACGGTCACCTCCGGCGGCACGTCGTTATTCAGCACGTCCGCGATGACCTCCTGCACGGAGTTCAGCGTCGGCTTCTCGTTATTCAGGAAGGATTTTGCTTTCAGCTTCTTGACGGTGCCCTCTAACTGACGGATGTTGGATTTCAGCTTGTTGGCGATGTACTCGCAAATCTCGTTGGACAAATCCAACTCGAGCAGCTCCGCCTTGCGCTTGATAATCGCGATACGGGTTTCGAAATCCGGCGGCTGGATGTCCGCAATCAAATCCTGCTCAAACCGCGAACGCAGGCGGTCGTCGAGGGTGCGGATTTCCTTGGGCGGACGGTCGGAGGTCAGGACAATCTGCTTGTGCGCCTCGTGGAGCGCGTTGAAGGTGTGGAAGAACTCCTCCTGCGTGCTCTCCTTGCCGCCGATGAACTGGATATCGTCAACCAACAGCACGTCGGCGTGGCGGTACTTCTTGCGGAATTCCGCCATCTTCGCCATGCGCAGCGATTCAATCAGCTCGTTGGTAAAGTCGTCGCCCTTGATGTAGCAAATGACCTTTTCGGGATCGTTCTTTTTGATTTCGTTGCCGATGGCGTACAGTAAATGCGTTTTGCCCAGACCGGAGTTGCCGTGCAAAAACAGCGGATTGTACGCCTTTGACGGATTGGTCGCGACCGCTAAACAAGCAGCGTGAGCAAATTTATTGGAAGGACCGACAATAAAGGTGTCGAAGGTATACTCATAGTTGGTGTCGGTGGTTTCCTCAATCACCTGCTTCACAGGCGTCGGAATATGCGCCTCCTCGGGGGTTTGCAGCGCGATATCGAATTTGTTGTCAAAAATCGCTTCAAACGCCTCATTGAGCAGCGGTATGTAGCAGCGCTTGATGGTCTGCCGGTGAAAATCGTTCGGCACAATCAGATAGGCGGTGTTGTTATCAAAATCCAGCTTCAGCGGCTTGATCCGGCTGATCCATGTATTGTAAGCGACCTCTGTAATTTTGTTTTGACAGTAGGAGCATATCAGCTCCCACGCGTCATTAAAAGAATCCATATATTTTGTTTCCTTTCCAAATCTGCGAAATCTCTGAAAGCCTTGAAATCCTCATTTTTTGGCTTTCCGCCTCTCTTTTACTCCTCCTGCGCACGCTATGATTCGCGCACACATTCATCAGAAAAATCACTCAATTTTACTTTTTTCGCAAATTTCCCCACATTAAACTCTATACTAATCTATTATACATCTCCGCCCCGAAAAAATCAAGTATTTTAAATCGCGGACTATACGTCGGTGGCGTGGGAAGTGTCGCGTTTACGCGACAGATGTTTTTTAAATCGCGGACTATACGTCGGTGGCGTGGGAGGTGTCGCGTTTACGCGACAGATGTTCATCAGAATCTTACTTATGCTACTGTTTTTGATAGCATGATGGCATGGAAATCCTCGCGTTTACGCGTTTTTCAGCACGCGTTTTTTAGCACGCGGACTAAACGTCGGTGGCGTGGGAGGTGTCGCGTTTACGCGACAGATGTTCATCAGAATCTTACTTTGGGCTACTGTTTTTGATAACATAACCTGAATCCGTGAATCTCCGGATACAAAGTCT
>JAFUUV010000139.1 GCA_017471345.1 Ruminococcus sp. | reverse complement strand
TTCACTGTTGTTCAGAGGTGCAGATATTTTATAGTAGATTTTTGTCAAAACGACGACGTCATACTGACGTATAACGAGGAGTTTTGGCAGAAATATGCTGTGAAAGATTTGTGGCTATGGGCAGCTATGAATTTTTAGAGGGGCCCTTAAGCTTTGAATGGGAGAAAGCGGAGAGAATACCGGTTTTCGGGAACAAGGTTGCCTGCCTCATTTTCTATCCATCGGGAAGCGTCCTCCACGATATACACGCCGTCTCGGGTAATCCGCACAGGCGTCTCATGCTCCTTTAGCGCAAATTCGGCGCGGGTGAGCTGCGGCCCGCCGTTTTCGAGCGCGAGCATTTGCAGCCGGACGGCGTCGTCATCGTCCTGAAGCGGAACGGCGATGATGTCGCTGTCGGACGAACAGCCGTGCCGCCACCATGTTCCTTCCTCCCATCCGCTGATTTCCGTGACGCGTTCGGCGCGGTAATCATAGACCTGCCACGTGCCTGCCTGTTCGTAGAGCACGAACGAATCGGCGGTGTTGCCGCACCATTCCTCGTCGCACGGTTCTTCCGAAATGGTGTAGTCGCCGTTGGCATACACCGTGTAGCGATAAAAGGGCGGCTCGACAAATCCGAAGCCGAACTGGTTGCGGCTGTTGCCCATCAGGAACACCGCCTTGTCGCTGTCGGCATAGCGGAGGTTAAAGGAATCGTTGACGTGGAGCAGCGCGAGCGTTTCGCCTGTCAGCAGGTCGCGGCGGTAGAGCTGCAAATTGTAGTGCGAGGAACCCCACACGCCGATTTGCTCGTCGTCGGCGAAGAAAAACAGCCAGTGACCGGCAAGCTCCAGGCGGTTGGTGAGCCGTTCGTGCGCAAACAAAACCTCCTGCGTGCCGCCGATGGGGTCGAGCTGCAGCAGCTTGCCGTCGCGCACAACAAAGCAGAACAGCCTGCCGTCCAGCTCCGCCGCATCGTCGAGGTCTATGTCGCTGTCCACGGCGGTTTCCGTGCCGGACGCTAATTCGTACAGATAGGCTTGCTTGCCGTCGCTGTAGTGCAGCCGGCCGCCGCTGCACGTGATGGCTTCGGGCTGACAGGACAGGGAAAGCCGGGTCATTTCGCCCACGCTGTCGGCGGCATAAACGCCGCTGTCCGTCACGGCAACGCCGCAGCCGTCCGTAAGGAGCAGGTTGCCGCGCACCGCCGTATACGTTTTGCAGTCGGTATAGAGCGGCTTCGGCGCAGACGGCGCGGTTGTTTGTCGGGGCGGCTCGGTGACGGTGACCACGTTTGTCTGCGGTATGGTGCGGTCAACGTAGGTGGTGACCTCCTCCACCGTTTCGTGCCAACGCGTCACGCGTTCGGGTTCGGACGTCGGCGTCTGCGTCTGCTGCGCGTCAATGATGGCTTTCGGCGGTTCGGCAACGGCAGGATGCGGCTGAACCGGCGTATTCGCGGAGGACGGCGTCGAAGGAAGCAGACCGAGCACCGCCGTAGCGGAAAGTATGCCCACGGTCAGCGCAAGGGACAGCGCTCTGACGCGCCGTCTGCGGCGGCGCCGCAGCAAAACCGCCTTGATAACAGCGTCCGCCGCGATGGTACGTTCCAATTTGTTCATGTGCTTCACCTGTTCAGCTGCGCGAGGGCAGTTTCCTTATTGTATAAATCCAAATGCACCGCTTCGATGCGGTCAACCATTCCCCCGATTGCGCCGGCGAGGGTCTCCGGCGGTATGCGGTACGCGATAGGGTGTATGCTGTACAGCGGCTGCAAATACAGCCACGCCGGTTCGCCGCCGACCTCGCAGCTGCCGAGCAGGTTTTCCGCCGGATAATAGGCGTTTTCCGGCGGACAGTCGGTGACAAAGAGCTTGCACAGCGCGTATGTCTCGGACTGCAATGCCGGATAGGCGTAGAGCTCGCTGTCATACACGGTATAGCCCTTGCAGTAGCGGCGTTTTCCGCTGAAAAATATTTTGTTAACCGGCTCCACGTTGACGTTTTCGACCCATTCCGCCGGCATATTGAACACAACGTCCTCCACTGTCAGCCGCCCATCATGCAGCAGCGTGTCGTTGTACTTTTCGCCGACAAAGCGCGGCGTGTGCGGCGCTGCCGGTTCCGTGGCGGCTTCTTCCGGCGGCGCGGTCGCAACCTGATAGTGTGTGTCCGTCACGACAATGTCGCGCGGCACGGTCGTGTTGTGTGTCAGCAGGATGTTTTCGTCCTGATAGACGGTCTTGTTTTCTGCGGCTCCGCCCTCCGCTGCCGCCACAGTCGCGTGGTAGTCGGGCGTATCGGGCGTGCCCTGTTCCTGCACGATGGTTCTTGGCTGCGGCTGCGGCGTAAAGTCCGTAAGCGTCAAGCCTGTTCCGAGAGCCGCCGCGCCGGTGACAACCGCCATTGCCGCGACCGCGGACTGCTTGGCGGCGTCCGCTGCGGAAGTGCTTCCGGTAACCGTGGACGATTGGAGCAAAAGCTTTTGCGAAAGCCGCCGCCACGGCAGCAGCGCGAACGGAATTTTGAGCCGCAGCTTGATACGGTGCTTCTTTTCGTAGTGGAGCACCTTTTTTTCGATGGCGTGGTGCGCGTAGTACAGGCGAGAGCTGACGGTGCCCTCCGGCAGCTGCAAGCGCTGCGCGATTTCCCGAATGGACAAGTCCTCGTTATATTTCAGACGGAGCACCTCCTGCTGGGCGGCAGGCAGGGTGGCGATCATCTCGGCGACCGTATCGCTGATGCCGGAGACAAACCGGGTTTGCGGATCGCTTTTGCCGTGCGGCTCCGCGACCACCGTCTCGTCAATCTGCTCTGTGTCGTTCAGGACGGCTTGTTTTTTGTCGCGGCGGTACAAATCGACGCAGTGGTTGTGCGTCATTCGCTTGATATATTGCAGCGGCGCGTCCGACGCGGCAATCAGCGCAGTTTTGCGGTAGACCATCAGGCAAACGTCCTGCGCCGCGTCCTCCGCGATGTCCGCACCGGAAAAAAAGTCGGTGCAGATGGCTTTGATTGTCGGCTCGATTTCACAAAACAGCGCGTTCCAGTCGGCGCTTTGTCCCTCAGCCAGCGCGGTCAGCAGCTCCTTTAGCTCCCGGTTATCCATAGCGGTTTCTCCTTTCCGTCCTGTTTCGTTATCACCATCATATCACCGCCATCCGGCAAAGTCAAGCGCCGCGGCTTGCCCTTACAAAGCAATCATCCTTTGAAGTGCGGTGACGTCGCCAATGTCAATCTTTCCGTTGCGGTTGACGTCGGCGGCATAAAACCTTTCGGGGTATTCGTTTCTGTTGAGAGATACGTCGTCGAACTCCGCAAGACCTTTTTGAATGAAGGTGGCGTCCTGAATATCCACACTGCCGTTGCCGTCTGCGTCGCCGAGCTCGCTGTATAGACGAAATGTCTCGCCTGTGGTGAGCGGTATCCGGTGGGCGCCTATGCGCAGTGTGTATGTGTCGTCATATGCCAGAGTGACCAAAGAACCAAGGGTTTCATCAAATATTGTACATTCATCGAACTGCTCGGGCTGTGGGATGGAAAAACTGCCGGTGCAGACGGTGTCGTCTGTTTTCTGTGCGGTATAGGTGATGGTATAGCGGTAGTCTTGATAGGCAATGTTGTCCAGACGGATGGATTGGATTCCGTTGACCGTGACCTTGAACGGCGCGGTTTTGCCCATAAAATGCGCGTGGAGAATGTGTACGCCGTAGGCATCAGGGGACAGGTAGTATTTTTCTGATGTATAGTATATGCCATTCTCGTCTGTCAAGGTCACTCCGTAGTCGCGTTCCTGCCATGTAAAGACTTCATTGGGCGACAGGACAGCGGTTGTGCCGTCCTCCATTTGCACGTTAACCATGGAATTGAATTCATAGTAGGTGCCCATAACATCGTAGTCAAAGCTTTCGGGACCGATGGTTATATCGTCCACGGCAATCGACGTGACCGGACTCTTGGTGACAATCACCTTGAACGGCACCTCCACCGACTCTTCGCTTCTTTCGGTGCTCAGATAGGCGGTCGCGGTATGCTCGCCGATCGTCCACGGGTTTTCGGCGCTCTGGTCGTCCCCAATCATAATCCATTGGAATACTGCATCGTCAATATCCCAGTCCGAAGCGTCGTGATTCTCGGGAATTACCTGCGTTGTACCGTCTTGTAAGGTGATGGTGACGCGCGGACGATAAGCGCGGAAGCAGTTGAAGTACGTTATCTCATCGTTGCTTCCGTAAGATTCAGTCGGCACGCTTTCAGCCTCGGACAGCACAATATCGTCCGCCACAATGCTCTTGACGACGGAGGGCTCCACGCGGTAGGTGTAGGTCTTGCAAAAGCTGCCGTGCCGGATGGTCAGCGGATGCTCGCCGATTGTCCACGGGTCGTCGTCCACGGTAATCCCAAGTTGGAGCGTCGGCTCTATTTTGGAAGAACGATAGGTATAATCCTCGACGCTTTGCCAGTTGAAGAAGAGCGGACGCAACGGTTTGATGGATGTTCCGTCGACAAAGCGAATCTCGCTCATGCGCAGGTCTGTTCCCTTGTCGAGCAGCTCGTCAAATATCAAATTTTCAAACGTTATGTCTGCGATATCAGGCTGCTCCTTGACCGTGAGGCGGAAGGTGGTTTCCGCGTCCATCACCCTTGCGGTCACGGTGTATGTGCCGATCTCCAGCTCAGACAAGTCCTTGCCGCCGAAATCAAACTCCAGAGGATTGACGTAATAGGATTCGCCTTCGACTTCACCTTCTCTGCGAAAGATGCTGTCTCCCCGATGGCAGGTTGTGCCGTCGGCTAAGGTGAACGAAAAGTCCGGCTTCAATTCATAGGAGCCCTTGACGATTTCGCAGTCCGAGACGGTTAGATTGGTCACAAACGGCTGTGTCGGTTTCAGTGTGATGTGCAGGTTATCCGGTATGAATGTCATATCGCTGCACCACAATTCCACGTCAATCCCGTCTTTTTGGTAACAGGGGGATTCCGAAAAACCAACACAATTGTCGTGCTGCGCGGTATACGCGGCAAGGTTATCAAAGGTTTCCGTAAATTCGTCCGTGCCCGCATATGATTTCCATGTGGCAGAGCCGCTTATCATGGATAGAAGCGTGTCCTCGTCGTACTGGTAAACAAAACCCCAATCATAGGCACGGTACTCCCCGTTTCCATAGGCGGGTATTTCGAGGTCGTTCAGCTCCAGCCTCGCGCAGTAGTAGTCGTCGTAGTCCACGCCCTCAGCCGCCGCAGCCGAGGTGACGGCAGGCACACACATGGCGGCGGCAACAAGCAGACTTGCCGCCCTTTTGGTTAATTTTTTCAAAATAGTTCCTCCTTTTGCGCCATCGCGCGATTTATAAAAGGGAGACGGTTGCTGCCGGGTCCCTTCGTTTATTAATGACGAAAGATTTTTTGAAAAAATTTTATTTTTGCCAAAATAATTGGCGGATTTTCGGGAGAGCAGGCGGATTGTTGGGAAAATAAAAAAGCAGGCGGTGTTTTGACCGTCCGGGGCTTGGGGTTTTGTGGTGTGATGGAGGATTTGTTATCGAAAAGGACAAATCCGAACCCGTCTCCAACAGGGAGAAGGTTCGGATTATCTTCGCTTGGTGCACCAACAGGGACTTGAACTCCCGAAACTATTTCGGTTCTTTTGCGGTTTTCAACGAAGCAACTAAAATTCTTTTAATCTCCAAGCAATCGTTAGCGTTCATCGTTCCCAAATTTTAATGAATAAAGAATAGTGAATAATGAAGAATGAATAATACACCAGAAACGCTCTAAGGGTTCATCTGATTATACATTATTCACTATTCATTATTCACTATTCATTGAGCCTCACGTCAGTGAGGCGTTTCTGGTGCACCAACATTATGTTTGTTTAGTCCGAGAACTTCGTGCTCGCTTGCTGCGGCGTGTGCAAAGCTATAGGTTCATCTGCGCTCTCGCTAAAAACGTGCCCCCAAGACCTTTTAGATAAAGAAGGTCAAACAAAGGCTTTTGTAAATCAGTCGGATCATTTGAATTTGTAGGACAAACTATTCATATTATAACGGAGGTTTTACAAATGGAGAACGAAATCACTTACACTCAACAAGGCGACTATCTTTTACCTGACCTGAAATTACCCGAACAGCCGAAGGTTGAAATTGGTATCTGGGGCAGACGGCACGAACGGTATATCAAACATTATCATAGAATCCGATATTTCAATCTGCTGACAAGTTGTAAACTTACCGCCTATCTCGCGGATATCGACAAAGAAGCAGCAGAAATGTTTGAAAAGCTCGTTAATCAGCTTGCTGAACGAGAGGGTGTAACCGAACAGTTCAAAGCAGACAATCAAATAATGTGGATTAGACGTATGAATAATATCCGCAATCAGGCAATGGAAATTGTCAATGATTCAATAATATATAACTAAAACCCAAATCAGGCTCACTCATAGTAAAATACGAGCGTGCCTGATTGTTTTTTAGATATTTACATACTGAAATGATTGTGGAGCATTTTGTATTCCGAATTCAGAAAGTTCAAATGGATTTTCATATTCAGTAATATTTTGAAGCTTATAAGCAAAAGCTTTTAGCTTGTTTTTGTAATACTCATCGAAAAAAGATTTTTTTATCCCAGAATACGACTTTGTTAACTTCCATATTTCTTGAGGAGTTCCTTCTAAAATATCCTCAACTTCTGCCTCTGCAACTACCTTCATTATTGGGCTTGTTGAATAGATATATATTTTTTCAACTCGTTGTTTACATCTTGTCTTTCTGAATTCATATAGCTTTTTGCCTGACAGAATTTTATCTACATATTCAGGATTAATTGACAGCACGATGGCACACATCAATACCCCTCCTTATTAATTTCCGTAGAATATTATAATACATTTAAAAAGAATAATCAATATATGAAATAATCTGAATCTACATTACATGAAATAATCTGAATCTACATTACATGAAATAATCTGAATCTACATTACTTCTTCTAATTATTTCCGAGAATTCAGCGTCAGACAATTCAAAGAAGCCCCAATAAGCATTTCTGTCTAAACCTATTTCTTCAATTAAATCATGTCTTGTTATTCTTTTGTTAAGTGCAATATTATAGGTGAATTTGATTGCTCGGCAGTAACCTCTATTATACCAATATTCAAGATCTGTCTTATCAAACACACTATACTGACTGGAATATTTATAGAAATCATTGAAATCTGTAAACTCATCCTGTCTTTTGACATTTTCAACTACGCCTATTGAAGTAACAACAGACGAATACTCTGCTGTTTTATTATCATCAGCTGTTCTATATATTACTAATATATCGCCTTGCTTTAGATTCTCAATCCCGTTCATTCTACAGATATAAATCTTATGTATGGAGTTACCATAAGAAATATCTTTTATAAGAGATGGATTTTCTGTTGTTAAAATAGAATCTGGAAACATTATAGAATGATACTGAGGATATATTCCCAGAATATATTTCTTTACATTGTTTGTTTTAATTAAAGGATAATCTAAATTGAGATTGCCTAAGCAGTTGCGCATGTTTTTAATAAACACAGTTTCCCGTCCGGCACTACTGCTTTTTATCCCATATTCAATAAATCCGAATTTTTTTAATAAATTAATTAGCCCGATATGTTTAGGAAATATAGTAACGTAACATAAATCAGCTTTTTCTTTCATTGCTGTATCTGTGATTACTTTTATAAATCTTTCTCCTAATCTTGTTCCATGCGCATCTATCTTAAAAGTTCCAACTTTAAGAATCTTTGGAGCAGATATAATTGGAACTGTGTCATTAACTGAATTATACTCCATTTTCAGGAACAGAAAACCTAGTAGTCCTCCTGCTTTATCATATTGAACATATGCGTATTCTTTGCTCTTTTTGGCATACCAATCAGAAAATCCGGGATAATCGAACTTTAAAGAATCAAAGAATTTATCGTTTATATCTATTTCGTGAAAACAAGTTTTATTCATAGTATCTCCGTTTATGTTAATTAATGCTGCAAGTTATTATGTCAAAAATAAATCTTTAATGCTTTCTGTGATGATTGGCATTTCTTTTTGACTACTAACTATTGATACGACTATATTTTTGGGGGGTGATATAATTATATATTGACCATCTGTTCCGTCGCAAAAATATGTACCATTTTTACATATCCATAAACCAAATCCGTACCCATATTTTGGCAACACTCTTTTTTCGTCATAGTAATTTGGAGAATGAACTTGAATTGATCTCATTTCTTTTATCCATTTTTCAGGCACAATCATCTCATTATGATCTTCCCCATCATTAATCATTAATCTACCTAACTTATGTAAATCCTTACAACTTATGGTTAATCCAGTACAACCCAAGTCATAACCCTGCTTACTTTTTTGCCAAGACACGTCTGAAATTTCTAATTTTGAGAACAAATTTTTTTGAGCAAAATCAAATAAACACATTCCTGTAGCTCTACTAACAATAACAGATAGAAGATAAAAAGGAGCGCTTGAATACAAGAAGTAACTACCAGGTTTATAAACAATCGGTGTGTTTAGCACATAGGAAACAAGATTTCTTTCTCCTAATTGTTCGATTTCATAACTGTCTAACATTCTGTGATCATACCCTAGTGTTAAAGTGATCAAATGCTCTATAGTCGCTTGTTTTAGAATTGAATAGTTCCTATTATCTTCGATCTTGATATCATAAAAATATTTTAAAACTGGCTCATCAATACCATGTTTTATATATCCTTGTTCAATTGCCAATCCGACGCATAAGGCTGTAACAAATTTACTAATAGAGTGAACATTTTGTTTCTCATTAGTTTTAATAACATAATCTTCATAATTTTTATTATCTGATATGATTATTTCATTTACGTTTAAGTTATATAAGTTTCTAATTGCATTAAAATACTTCATTTTTTCTCCTTAGATCTGTGAGCTTAATTTATTCGTTGCTACTCCAATCCATAGTCCCATAAAAACTATGCCTAACAAACGGTCAATAAGTATGATAACTTTTTGAAAATTATTTATGTTTTCCCCCTCAAGCCCAGTTATTCCAACAAAATTGAAGAATACAATTTTAAGCGATTTTTCTGCATATTCAAAACTATAGTTCTTTGTAAAAAAAATGCTTTCAAGTCCAAATAATAGAAATAAAACAAGTATCACAAATAAACAAATAAGTGTTAATCTCAATAAACTGTCCCCATAAGCTGTCGTAAATCCCCAGAATCTCATCCATAGTTTTGAATACCATTTCTTACAATGTTTAATTTTTTCTCCAACCAACTGTGATTTTTTTATTATGCTTCTCATTTCTGGAGAAACACCCATAATATCCTCTACAGGTTGCTTCAAAAGATGTTCTGGTTTTATATATTTACCGAAAAAAGAGACGTTGTAAATTTGATCTGGCCACTCGCAGTCAACTATTGATGTTTTAAGCAAGCCAATTTTTTCAAGGCATAGTTCTAATAGATTTATTCTTTCTAAATACCCTTTTATAAAGCTTGAGTTTTCCACTTTAATATTTTGGAAATCAAAAAATGTTATTTTGCAGCTTTCCATTATTAATCCTTCAAATCGACTATCATTTATTTCACCACTTTGAAAATATGAATTATCAATATTTGTATGTTTTATAATAATGTTATTGTATTTGTCGTTTATAGAGTTAATACTTTTAACAATACAGTTTTCAATTTCAATATTAAACAATTCTGAATCCTTTTTTTGACACATTTTAATTTTAGTGTCAACTATTTTTTCCGTACTAAGTGATGAATTTTCAATAGTTATATTATTCATTTCACACTGATAAATATTAAAACTATCTACATTTGATTTATAAATATATATTTTTGAGCAAAAACTGTTTCTTAGAGTAGCGTTTGATATTTTAGAATTGTCAAAACTTATATTTTTAAATGTAGTATTAACTAAGCTTAAATATTTTAAATTGCATCCCTGAAAGCTACAATCAATAAAAGAAGCTCTGTCTAAATCTATTTTGTTTAAGTCAGCTGCAATAAAATCGCATCTATAAAATTTATACCCAACTAATTCTATATCATTAAGAATTAAGCATGATATTACTATTCTAGTATAAGATAATAAAGCATTATCTAAAAAACTAGCCCATCTCTCCTTACCCTTAAAGAGATTCCTTTTTATCTCTTCTACGCTAAGTTCTTCTTTCATTACAGTACCTCGTCTAAGTTTTCATATGAAGACAATAACAGTGCCCCTTCCAGTTGCTCACATCTAGGATTTTCCGATTTTCTAAAAGTCACGTTATTCCATGCTGCAGGCCAGGACAATTTTTCTGCCTCATCAAGGGTTCTATCATAAAAGCCATCAATGTTTATTATACTACCTGAAAGCACTATTTCGTGAGGATGTAGTATTGTTATTATGGCATTAATTGCTTGTCCTAGATAGCGCGAAGCTTCTTCAATTACATTCACTGCAATTTCGTCTTCCTCGTCTACTCCTAACTTAATGTATTCATAGCTAAGCTCAGCAGAGCTTTGTTTATAAATTGCTTTAAGAAACCTCCTAAATTTACTTTCGCTTTGTATACTTCTTCTTCTCATATTAATAGAGGATTCATATCTTTCTATGCATCTTTTTGAAATACAGGGTCTACTTACAAAAGATTCTAATGTTCCGTGGGCAGCTAGCGCTTCTAAATAGGTTCCATTTTTTTCAACTACTAATCTGCTGATGTATCCAGCAATTCCCGCTCCATGATGAATCATACCATTAATTAGATATGCTGAACCAACGCCTTCATCCACCAGAATATAACACAGTGTTTTATTTAAGGTAGCTTCTGTGTATAGGATTTCTTTAAAAGCACCCATAAGCATGCAATCCATATCATGAACAATATAAACATCTGTGTTAAGTTCTTTTTTTAAATATTGTCCTGCATCAAATGATTGTTTAATACCGATTCTAGATGAAGAAGAGATGATAGAATTGTTTATTATTGTACCAGGCATAGAAACTAAAACTCTATTTATAATATATTTATCTTCAGATGTTTGATTTATTATTCTGGTCAACTCCTCAAATAAGCGCTTTCCGTCTTCCTCAATATATTTCGAAGGAAACCATTCTTCTTCAGATAAAATAGTGCTATTACCAGAATCGTCGATTTGTGCATATACTATTTTTCCGTTTTGCTTTTCTAAAATGACTATACAATAAACATTTGCAGATAAATGCTTTTTCATTTTATCACCTGTTTATTATTTTGATGCTACAACTAGATTTGCAGCACCTATTATACCAGCGTTGTTGCCCAAAACACCGCAAATAACACTTCCTGTTGCCTCCACTCTTCTATGAGTAGCATAATGTATACCCCTTTCTACTCCGTTCATATACGGATTATTCTCAAGAGAGTATTTATTTGTGCAATGGAGCGTTGCAAGAATTACTCCGCCACCGACTGTTACGCATTGAGGATTTAATACATTCATTACATTACCAAGAGCAACACCTAACCAATAACCGCTTTCTTCAAAAACATTAATTATTCGGTTTTTATCCATATTAAAATTGTCTATCAATTCATTAAATGTATTATATTTATAATATCCTAAATCATTATATTTTGCTAAAATACCTTTTGCTGAAGCTAACGTCTCTACACAGCCCATTTTTCCGCAACTACATAAAGGAGTTTTATCTGCTGTTATTTTTATATGACCTATATAACCAGCCTGTCCACTATCTCCTTGAAGTAACTCGCCATTATGAATTACACCACCACCTATTCCGGTCCCGATCACTGCATGAATGTGTGTCTTTGCTTTAGGATTAGAAACTGAATATTCCCCCCAGGCCGATGCTCTACCATCATTTATCGTTGATACAGACATTTTTCCAAATTCTTTTGTTATTATTTCTTTCCATGAAACATTACGGTAATTATTAAAATTACCTGCACTAATTACAGTTCCGGTGTTATCTACGGAACCAGCAGTTGATATTCCTACGAATCGATCTGCTCCTTCAGACAGTTTTTTATTACATATTTCGATTACTTTTTCTTTTATTTCTATAAACTCATTAGTTCTTAGAGGTAGGTTTTCCTCTGAATAAACTTTTTTGAATAAGCCCTTTTCTATACAAACAATACCAGCTTTTATTGAGGAGCCACCAATATCTATACCTATTACTTTCATAAATTCGCACCTTTCTTTGATGTTAATTTTTCAAATATACAAAAAATTCATAAGCATTTAATGTATCGCTTTGATTTACTCTACTATCAAATAATACTTGTCCCACTTCTTTTTTGTTTATTATAAGCGATTGTTGTTTATCTGAGAAATTAAATATTCCCTGTATTTTATGATTTGCAGTTGAGACTTTCACACAAGAACCAAGAGACATATATTGAGAATCTCCCATAAGTAATTCTTCCTCATATGTGTCATATAGCCCGGCTAAGGACGATAATATTCTTTTAATCTCAACTTTATGAAATTGATTGCTATTAGAATAGTTTAGAGAAATTGGAATTCTATTAATCGTACGAGGATCGTTATTTTCAAATCTCTGCGGAATATGTAGTGCTTTGTATTCTTGTTCTGGAATATACCCTTGAATAAAGGGATAGTAAAAATATGGAATACTGTTTAATAATCCTGTGAAGACAATAATCATCTTTATTATATTGTTGCTTAACTTGGGAGAAATCAATTTTAATATATATGGTAATGAACAGTTTATTTCATATATATTATTCTGTGCTTTCCTTATTTTTAATCCGTTTCGATTTGCAAATTCAATAATACGATTTTTGCAATTAATGCTTAAATTTCCACTTCTTAACAAAATCCCATCATGAGTTCTAGGAGCTCGAATTAGGATTCTATGGTCAAGACTTTTTTTATTAAGATATTCGCATAGTTCAACAGTATTCTTAGTTATTAAAGAAGAACATAAATACGCGGAGTATGAAAAATCATAAATTGAAACATCATGATACTTCGCTTCATCGAAATATCTTAATCCATTAAAGTCACAATCCAATTGTGCGAATACTTGTAATTCTTTTTCTTTAACTAAATCAACTATACTCTTCGCAAGGTTTTCTGAACCTTGATTGTGACTAATATGTTCTCCTTTTTTATAATATGCAACTGCATCTAGACGAATTCCCCAAATGTTTTTTTCTTTTAAGAAATCAATATAATTGGTAATCTCTAATATAACTCCCGTATTTTCTAGATTAATATCAATTGCTTTCGGCGTATGTGTTTGCCTCACTAAAACATTTCCATTAGATGTTTTTATTATTCCATCTGCAGTTTGACCTCTAGGGGAGTGCAAATTGGTTTGTTGGTTAGTGAAAAAATAATCTTTATACTTTATAGGATTACATAAAAAATCTTTTACTAGTTTGTGGTTTATTCCAACATGATTAAATACACCGTCAACAATTACTTTCCATTTTTTTGAGAATCGTTCAATATCATTCCACGAACCAAAGGCACTGTCAACTTGATACCAGTCATCTATTGCAAAGCCTCCATCACCACACGAAATTTGGAACGGCAAAATATGAAGCGCTACAGAATTATTAGTGGGAATTGTTTCGAGCATTGTATTATATATTTGTTCAAGTGTGTGTTAATAATTATCATATAATTGGTCAGGATAAAACCCAATTATCATCATATATTAATCCCCTTAAAAATATATACAATAAACTATTTTAATAATATTTTAACATTTTATATGAATACAATCTATATTTTTTAAAAAATTGAATATAGAAAAAATACAAGAGTTTTTGTGCATACTATATGATTATTTATATACAATTTTGTGAACATTTTATTATAATTCCGTAAATGAAAATACTGCTCTGATTTATTCAGAACGGTATAACATGTTTTATTCAATTGGAACCCATATTTCATAATGTCGTTTATGCTTTTGAGTTTTAGGATAGAGGTAATAAACTTCCACTTCATAATCATCAGTTTGTGTATAATCCGAATCCGGTAAACAACAGTCAAATATCTGCTCTCGGAGTTTTGGTAGAACATCACCTGCGAAACCACCAAAGTCAGTTGAAAAGACAGCATATTTGCCTGACGGGATTGTAATGCTTGCAAGGGACGGATTATCATCTATCTTATTAGCTTCCTTTGCTATGGAATAAATACCATTATTCCAAATGCCATACCAAACTCCCTCAACTGTTTTGCAAACTTGATTTTGAACATCATCGTGCTGATTTGACCACATAATATGTTCCTGCTCAAAACGGTCAGCCGCAGTTCCGGTAAACTCTCTGGAGATACCTCTCAGCTTGATTGAATCTGTATTTACTATCCTAAATTTCAGCTTACATGCACCTTTAATCGCTACATAAAAAGAAACAGGCGGATATACATTTAATTGAGTATCTTCACTTACTTTTGTAGGCAATATGCCGTGTTGTTTTGCAAACGCTCTTGTAAAAGAATCGGCGCTGCTATATCCGTATTTAACGGCAAGGTCGATGATCTTTTCTTGCCCCTTCAACAACTCATACGCTGCAAGCGTTAGTCTGCGTTTGCGGATATACTCGCTGACTGACATATTTGTCATATAACTGAAAAAGCGTTTGAATTTATCATAAGGACAAATGGCAATTTCTGCGACCTCCTTTGTGTCAATCTCGCCACAAAGATTGTTCTCAATATATGCGATAGCGTTGTTAAACTGTTTTATAACATCCATAATGTTTACCTCCTGATAATATAATATCAGGATTTTTCTTTTGCTGCCCGACTTTTTATGGACAAGATAATTTTATAATGTGAATTTTTCAAATTTAGCATTCATAAGAACATATTTGAAGAATTCTTCGTTTGTCATATCCTGAAAATATGTTTTTAATACTCTGCATACGCCGCCGTGACACAGTAGTAAAATGTTTTTATCTTCATATTTTTCTTTTAATTCTTCAATCATCGGGTACACTCTTGAAGCAACCTGCATCATAGATTCTCCATTCGGATATCGATATGCAAAATTACGTTTGTTTGTGAGGAAATCAGGATTCTGTCGGTCTACACCTTCATAGATTCCATAATCCTGCTCAATTAAACGATCATCAATCACAACAGGCGTATTACAAATTTCAGAAATGATTTTACTTGTTTGTGTCGCTCTCTTTAACGGAGAACTGATTATCAAATCTATGCTTTCTGTCGCCAATTTTTCGGCAAGAATTTTGGCTTGGTCTTTTCCGTTTTCGGTTAAGTCAATATCTGTTCTTCCGCAAACTCGATGATTCTTGTTCCATTCTGTTTCACCGTGTCTGGCAATGTAAATGTTCATTTTAATCTCCCATAAGCATTTCTAATTACTCCGCCCGAAAGAAGATGTTTCTTCATATTCCTTTGCAAAGATGTGTCTTCGGGAAGAATAGCATAATCAGTTGTTTTTGTATTATACAACCATTCAATAAAATCTGTACCAACTTCGCCTTCATCAAATATCTCAAAGCGGTTTTGAAAACTCAGTATGTTTGAGCTATCGTTTAGCATTTCTTTAAGTTGTCTATCCAATAGCCAAGAATGGCAACGGTATTCAGCATTTGACAGTTCGGGATAATGATTTGAGAAAAACTGCCTTGCGGATACTAAAGAATCATTAATCGCAGAAGGTGAGAAATCAACGTCCGACGGAATATGAATTCCAATAACAATATCCCCGTCAATATGTTTCATTTCATATTCCAGCTCGCCAATTCTGAACAAGTGACATCCTGCCTGACGAGTTGTCCACCAATAGCGGTCAAAATACAACTTGCCTGTCATACGATAGGTTTCATCAATAAAGCGGGTGTAGCACTTCATTGTAGCAAAGTAAATCTCGTCACCGATACCCTTTTCTTTGTAGATCTCGTACACATCAGCAGACGCTTTCAGCATACACGCAAGTATTTTTATTTTTTCGGTGTCCTCGCCGAGTATTGTTTGAAGCTCTGCCAATGCTTCGGACATCTTTTCATAATTCTGAAAATCTTTTAGCTGCTTGTTCATTAAGTTGAAATCAAAACCATTTGTAAACTCAATTACACGAGATTTGATTTCAGGTTGAAGATTGATTCTATCACATAAGGTTAAAATGTTCATATTGATCTCAAGACCTTTTCTAATAACAACGGCTGAATCTTTGGATACGTCTAATTTGTCGGTAAATCCTCGAATAATTCAACCCGTTCAATCTCGCTGTGCAGTTGACCTTCAAAGCTCTTAATCTCTGCGTAGTAGAGTTTGCCAAAGGTTTCTTGCCCATCAAAGTTATTCGGTGCTGTTACAGAATAAATGCAGACTGTCTGAATCGTATAGTCTATCGCTCCTGTTTCCTCGTATAATTCACGCTTGGCGGTATCGTCAATATTCTCGCCTGCTTCTCTGCGACCGCCGGGACATTCGTAGGTATCGCGCTCTTTATGCTTGCAAAATACCCACTTGCCGTTGGATTTTGCGACAATAACAGCAAATCTGAGCAAGCTGTCATCAACTGTTCCATAAAAGTTTACTATCGTGTTCATTATATCTCCTTTATAGTTCAACCAATCTGCTGTTTTCAAAGAAATAAATGTTTTCTTTTTTATATCCAAACAGGGAGTTTTTGGTGCTGATGTGCGGCTCAAAGGTAAAATAGTCCACTTCGCTTAACTTTTTCTTATTACCTTTTTCTATGTAGATACGGTCATTTTTATCTTTCACAATGGAATGTCCTAAATTGCAGAGAAAATCAAGATTGATATATCCGTTGTTACGGATATAGTCGTTCATATAGTAATAAAGTTCCTCAAAGGTTATGTCGGGCGCAGCAAATCTTATCAATTCATTATGCAGAGCTTCTTCCATTTGTAAACCATTGCGCCACTCTCTGTTTTGGATATTCTCAATATGGTTTACAACTGTTCCGTTTTCTATAATGATCGTTCGGGCATAATCACCCCACACATTTTTGCATTGCGGACTTAAATCAATGGTAATAATGTCATTATCCGAAACCGGTTTATCGGCAGTAACATATTCTCTGCCCGAAACGGAGATCGTGGTTTCGTCACCACTGAAAACAAAAGCGCCGATATTCCAATACCAAAATGAATCTGCACCAAGCGAAAGCATTTTTCCTTCGCATAATTTCCTTATCTCTCGCAGATTCATATTGGGTTTAATAACTGTTTTGATGTAGTCAATAGTTTGTTTTGCAATACTTTGGACTTTTGAATTATTCATAAAGACCTCTTTCTTACAGCTGTTGTACTTTGATTTCTCTTATAATCATTTTTTATTATCCGCATCACTTACAACGCCCTCAATCATTCCCGTAACGACCTCATTCAACCTTGCGGCGTTATCGGAAGTGATGGCAGGCTTTCCTGTTTGCGCTTCGATATTTTTTCTTGCGTCGCCTGCGATTTTACCGCCGCTTTGCGCTACCTCTCTGTTTTCCTGCAAACCGTGAGGATTATGCGTTTAGGTAAGCTCAGTAGTAGTCGCCTCGGCAAGCATATTCAGCGCGAGCTCCAGTGTGCTCATATTATCACGGAGATTTTCTTTTTTCAGACCCTTGAGGTTTTTATACTGGCGTGTCGTCATACCCGACCACGCTCTTGTGACTTCATCGGTCAGGATAGCGTATTCCTTGCCTTTCTCTACGCCGTGAGCCTGCCACTGATCGGTCAGCTCCTTGCGGGCACGGATAGTCTGCAACCGCTGGTTGATCCAATCGGCAGGATAACCTTTGTTAGCGTAGGTTTCCAACGCTCTTTCTATCGTTAATTCTGGATCGATTATTTCTTCTATGCGCTCGCTGCCGACCTGCGCCAACCACATTTTGAAAGGCTCGGCTTTCTTAGACGGGATAGATTGAATAATACGGAGAATGCCTTTTGTATCGGCGGCGTTAATCTTCCTATATTTACCGTCGGCGGTCATCATCCGAACAGGGGTACAAATTGTACCCCACTTGGAATTCAACTCGGGATCACGGCTTCTCATTTTCTTTATGTATTGTTTAACATCCTTGCTCTCGGACAACACTTCAACAGCATCAGAAACCGAAAAATACCATTCCTCTTTTTCTTCATCCCATGCAGTGCGAATAGGTTGATTTTCAAATTTTTTAATGTTATCCATTTAATCCACTCCCAACAATCCCAATAGCGTCTTAACTCAAATCAATTTTACCACGAAACCGATATATTGGCAACCGCATTTTACAGGTTTTAGGGTGTCCCTAAAAAGCGTGTTTTTACTCTGTAGGAGTAAAAACGCACTGCTTGTAAAGTCGTGACATCATTTCGCTGTCGCAATATGTCGGACGATTTTAATTGACAACTAAACCGTCACACTTTATAATAATAACCGTACACAGAACTGCTCGCAGACTGTGTATAATAAACTGAATAGCGACGAACCAATGAGTTAAAGAGCTAACAGTCGCAAGCGAAAATCCAGCAGGCATTGCAAACAAGCACTTTGAATTATCAAAAGAAGGATGAAATAATCTAAAGTCAAGTTTCATTAGGCTTCTCATACCAAGGGGGGAGTTTACCCTTTTGTGAATGAGATTAAGCCTTATGTGACTTGGCTTTTTGTTATGCCAAAAACTACCACATAACAGTCACTATTGTCAGTGACGGAAAGGAAAAAAGATGACTAAAGGCGAACAAATTGTTGCGCAAGCATTAGGCAAAAACAAGCTTGACGGCTATCCTAATCTGACCAAAAACCATCCTTTTTTCGGAAAATTGAAAGCATTTATGGTCGGAAAGCACTACTGGATGGGAACGGCTACCGACCTACTTGCCGAAATGAACGACACCGTAACACCGCCGAATACGGTTACCAAATTGCTCAACAAATTTTCTTTTGAGCTATATTGCAGCAGCGGTATTGATGTAGATTTTCGGCGTACTAACCGAAGAAGAATCATTGAGCTCACCAATCGCAAGAAGCCATAAACACTATTAGGGTGACAGGTTTGTTTACGGTTTTATAAGATCACTAAAAATCCATGTCACATCTAAACAAGCAGACTGTTTTTACTCCTATTGAGCAAAACAGTAAAAATTTAGGAATACCTAAAACCTATAAAAAGGAAGGTGAAAGTAATTGTTTTACACAGATGATAGCGGTAACATACTCAATATCCGCACAGAGTTAAACGACGCATTTGACAAACTCTATGACAAACTTGACAAGATGACTCCTGAAGAACGAATAGCTTGGTATGCAAGAGGAATGTATATCAAACCATTAAAGTACACGCAGGAGATTGACAACACTACCTATATTGTCAGAACACACTTCAACGAGAACTCGACCTCAACCGTTTATGACACGGTTGAAAGAATAACATCAAAAGAAGTATAATTTAGCGCTTTAAAGTATTGAATTTAACAGTAAAATATGTTAAAATAGATTTATCCTACAAAGACATATCCGACTGTGGAAAGGAGCAAAATGAGTAAACAGTCAGATAAAAACAAAATCACAGCCCTATACTGCCGACTGTCCCGTGATGACGAGAACGAAGGCGTATCGGGTTCAATAAAGAATCAAACCGAAATCTTACAACGCTACGCAGCCGATAACGGTTTTAAGAATACCCGTCTGTTCATAGATGACGGCTGGTCGGGCACAAATTTTGATCGCCCTGCTTTCAACGAGATTATGAAGCTTGGTGAAGAGGGCAAAATCGGAACGCTGATTGTCAAAGACCATTCCCGTCTCGGACGCAACCGCTTGGTGGTCGGAGCCCTGATGGAAGAAGAATTTGACCGTATGGGCATTCGCTATATCGCTGTTATGGATAACATCGACACCAAGAACGGCATCAGCGACCTTGTACCTATGCAGGACCTATTCAACGAATGGCACGCCAAGAACACCAGCGATAAGGTTCGCAGGGTGTTCAAGAGCAAAGGCGAATCGGGCAAACCGCTGACGACCAATCCGCCGTTTGGATATATGAAAAGCCCTGACAATAAAGACGAATGGATCATAGATGAACCGGCCGCCGAGATTGTTAGGCGTATATTCAAAATGTGTGTATCGGGAATGGGACCGTCACGGATTGCCAATCAACTCAAAGCTGATAAGGTTATGACTCCAACAGAGTATTGGGACAGCGTCAGCAGGAAATCAAGCAAACCGCCGTCCAAGCCGTACAACTGGAGTCCCGCAGCAGTTTCCAATATCCTTTCACGGCAGGAGTACTGCGGAGATACTGTCAACTTCCGTACGAGAACAAAGTCTTTCAAGAACAAGAAAATCATTAAAAACCCGACGGAAGAGTGGGCTGTCTTTGAAAACACACATCCGGCAATTATTGACAGAGAAACCTTTGCGATGGTTCAACAGTTGCGAAAGCATAAACGCAGACCAACCAGACGGGGCATCACGAGTATGTTTTCGGGAGTGATTTTCTGCGCGGACTGCAAACGCAAGTTATACTATCATACGGAGTATCACAAGACAAATGATCCCGCAAATTTCACCTGTTCGTCCTATGTAATTGATACCGATAATTGCACAGCGCATTATATCAGAGAGCGAGTGGTCAAAGAGCTTGTCCTTGAGAACATTCAGAGAGTGTTTCTGAATATTCAGGCGCACGAAAAGGAATTTGCTAGAAAACAGATGGATTGCTATACCGAGGAAAAGCGTAAGGAGCTTGCTGCAAAACAACGTGAGTTGAACCGAATTAAGAAGCGTATAGAGGAAATCGACAATCTAATCATTAAAATCTATGAGGATAATGTCAGTGGAAAGATTTCCGATGAACGCTTTACAGCATTCAGCAACAGATATGAGGCGGAACAGCAGGAGCTGAAAGCGAGAATTCCTGATCTTGAAAACTATCTTAGTTCTGAAACGAATAAGAGCGATAATCTGCAAAAGTTTATTAACAAGGTGAAAAGAATTACAAGACCGGATAAACTGACAGCAGAGCTTGTCAATGAGCTGATAGACAGAATCGAGGTTCACACACCGAGGTATTTGGACGGTAAGCGTTATCAAATGATAGACATCTACTACAAAGGTGTGGGAATCATTAATGTTCTGAGTCCTGAAGATTTTGAGAAAAGTTTTCAAAAAAAGATGGTAAAACGCAGACAGCAAAAAACGGCATAGCTAAATACTATACCGTAATAATCAAAAATCAAAAGCTACCTGAGGCGCACCTTCTTTATGTAAAGTACCCTCCGGCACGTTTTCTTAACGCTCGCCTTCGAGTCCCTGTTGGCGCGTCATCATAGGAATAATGAAACAGAGGCTGTGAAGAAACGAAGCTAAAAGCTTCCGACTTCACAGCGCCCTCTTTTTTGCAGCAGTTATGTGGAAAAATGTTGAAAAAACCGCACACTTCCCCTTACCCCAAAGGAACAGCTCTTTGAATATCACGCAGCCTTT
>JAFUUV010000138.1 GCA_017471345.1 Ruminococcus sp. | reverse complement strand
GGTACGGTATCATCTTGCTTTGGCAAGGGGATTTTTTATTAGCAAAAACGCCGGTGATTTTGGTGAAGCAGGTAAAAGCAAGCCGTCCTTTGGTGGGCGGCCTGCGAAGAGCATCGGATGGCAGAGCCGACCGTTGTGCAGTTTTAGGAGAACACACGCGGCGCTTGCTGAGGGAGTCCTCGGCATTTGCGGTGTTTGTGTGAACGAGAACTTTTCAAGATAAATCTATGGAAAATAGAAGAAGTAACCATCCGTTAGAAATTTAATTCTGGGTTGGCGACAAGCCGTCCCATCAAAGTCACGCCTCGCAAGAGGCGTGTGAGTAGAAATGCATCCTATCGCTGAAAGAGTTGAATAAAAATTGTGTTATCATTGATGCGGCAAACGGGTACTCTGTAAACAATAAGAACGTACTATCCACGTTGTGAAAAGGTGTCTGTATGTTTAAGAAAAGAACGATTGACTCATTTGAAAAGCTCACACTCTCGTTAAGCGGAATGAGAAACAGGGAAGAATATGAAATCGTCCGCAACGGCGATATGGCGCAGCTGAACCGCTATACGATTGAGTATTCGGGCGGTTTGGATAACCGCAGACCGGAGCTGTTCCGAATTGAATATCGCACAGCCGCTTCCGGCGCGGATGTAGCTTATGAAATCTACAAGGACGTGGAGCAGGATAACCCTTCATCCGGAACACTGCTCGAACAGGGCGTTCATTCTCACCGATACGCCGGCTCTCATGCCATCGACCTCAACGGCAAATACCCCCTGAAAAAAGGCGAGCGGTACGCGGTGGTTCAGACGGTCAAGCACGGCGACAGCTACAACGAGGTATTTCCGTATTCGACTGATTTTTTTGAAGGGATGACTGTGCGCGGTATAATTAACAAGGGTGAAAGCTTTTTGCATACCGATGGCAAATGAGCGATATGACCGACGCAAAGGACAGCCTGCGTAGCAGAGCCCAAAAGCAATGCGCCGAACATCTTGCCACAGACAAGGCACTGCCGTCTCTTTCGTTAGAGGGAAAAGTCTTTGCCCTTGACAACTATCCAATCAAGGCGATTTCGCGAACAGATTAGGGGAGAGTTATATACATTACAAAGAATAAAATAAACCGCAGCTTCGGGAATGCTCCTGAAACTGCGGTTTTTGTCCTTTGAATGCGGAAACCACTAACGATGCTCTGATATAGTATGGCTCCCCTTGACGAGACGCCTTAGGTTGCTTCCAAAAAATACAGACGTGCGGCAAAATCAGGAAAAATCCTGACATTTTCGTTAAAGCCCGTGCCACCGTAGGCAGGTTTTAAAGCCACGCCGGTGTGCAGCAGCACATCACCCGAAACAGTCATATTTTCATTTTCGCTGTTCATTTTCACTGCTTTCGCAATCACGTTGTGCACGAGCGAATCCTGTTTGACGTGAATCGGCGCGACGGTATTAATCAAGCTGCCGAATTGCCGGATATCCACACGATCGGGAATATTGTACAAGCGGTAGGTTTTCGATTTGTCCAGACCGGCTGCGAAAAGCCGCTGTGCTTGCATATTGGGTACAGTCAGCTCCTGCAGCAGCAGACAGACAGCGCGCGTTTTGTCCGCGGAAACACATATCCATTCATGCACATTGCCGGACAGCAGACGATAGAACTGACCGAACTGCATGACCTCGCGCCATTGCTGATAAAGAGCAATCTGGCGGCTAATCTTCTGCCTTGAGTCGTTATCCAAATCGCGAACGTCGCATTCATAGCCTAACACGCCGAACGCCGCTGTCGCGAAGCGTGTATCCAAGGGCGTTTTACGCAGCGTCTGGTGATTGGGAATCGCGCTGACGTGAGCGCCGATGCAGGACTGCGGATAGCCATAGCTGTAACCCTCCTGTATCGTCGCGCGGCAAATCGCGTCGGTGTTATCGCTCGCCCAGATTTGCGGAAAATAGCAGAGAATACCCAAATCAAAGCGGTTGCCGCCCGAGGCGCAGCCCTCAAACAATATCTCAGGGAAGCGCTCGGTCAATACCTGCATCACGCGGTACAGACCGCAGATATAGCGGTGAGCGGTCTCGCCCTGCTGCTCTGCAGGGAGGTACGGCGAAAATACATCGGAGAAAATCCGGTTCATGTCCCATTTGACATAACGGATATTGGCAGAGGAGAACACTTCGCTCATTTTTGCAATCAGAAAATCCTGCACAACAGGATTCGCCAAATCGAGCACACGCTGCGTCCTTCCCTCGGAATGTGGTCTGCCTTCAATCGCCATCGCCCAGTCGGGATGCTCGCGGTACAGGTTGCTTTCCACATTGACCATCTCCGGCTCTACCCAGATGCCGAAGTCCATGTCCAGCTTGTTGATTTTTTCCGCGAGAGCGCTCAGTCCGCCGGGCAGCTTTGTTTTGCTCGGCTCCCAGTCTCCCAGAGATTTTGTATCGTTATCGCGTTCGCCAAACCAGCCGTCGTCCATGACGAACAGCTCTATGCCAAGCTTTTTGCCTGCTTTGGCAAGCTGCACCATGTTGTGCTCATTGACGCCGAAATAGAACGCCTCCCAGCTGTTGAGCAGCACCGGACGCGGTTTGTTTTTCCATTTTCCGCGTACGATGTGACGGCGAACAAAGCGGTGCATATTAACGCTCTGTCCTGTAAAGCCGTGCGCGGAGTAGGTCATCACCGCCTCCGGCGCTTCGAAAGTCTCACCTTCACGCAGAAGATAGCGAAAGCCGCCGGGCTGGATGCCGTGAAGTATCCGTGTTTTGCCATAGGCATTTACCTCGGTGGCGGCGTAATGATTGCCGCTGTACACCAAATTAAAGCCATATACACTGCCGCTATGCTCTGTAGCGGCAGGCTCGTGCACCATAAAGAACGGATTGGCGCGGTTGGAGGAGAAGCCTGTGCGGCTTTCCACAATAAATTTTCCAGCCGTCAGGGGGGATGTGTTTTTGTTCATTTCACGTGCCCACGCGCCGTGGAAGGAGGTTACGCAAACGCCGCTGAAGGGAATATCAATTTGCGCACTCATCAGCCGCTCCAGTACCACTGTTTCCTTGCTGTGATTGCACAGCCTTGCCGCGCGTGTAATCACGTCGCAGTCCGGATAGACGCGGTAGTGCAGCTCAAGCGCCAGATCGCCGTCCTTCACCGTAACACACAGATGCTCTGCCTTGCCCTCCTCCGTGTAGGAGGAGGGGAGAGTGGTAAAGTCCGACGGCGCGTCGTCAATGCGGTCGCTGTCGTAGAGAAAGTTTGCGGTACGGCTGCCGTCAGCGCGAATCAGCTCTACAAACGGTTCGCGCACGTCGCCGTGACCGAGTGACGAAAATTCCAGACACATATCTTCCAGCAGTATTTTCGAATACTCTTTGGAATAGGCAATCGCGTTGCCGACCTCAAACTCGCGCTTTTCGCGGAATACTTCACATTCCTCCGCGTCGTTCAGCGTCATTTTCGCTCCGTAGTAGAGATGCTCCAAGTGTCCGGAGGAGGTGACCGAAAACACATAGGTCGTGTTTTCGGTGTCGAGTATAAAAACAGAAGGATTTCCGTTTAATTTTCTGATCATCGCGTCACCTGCATTACTTCTTTTCAGCGTGTTTTCTGTCGATGGTGGTCATAACCTTCTTTTCGTTGTAGAAGCTGAGAATCAACGCGCCGAGCGAACAGAACAGCACCGCTACAAAGCCGACAATTGTCATGCCGAGCACCGAAGCGGTGATGTCGTTACTGTTGGTGTTCTGTGTGGTGCCGATAATGGCGAGCGAGGTGAACACCAGCATCGCGAGCGACTGACCGAACTTCATGGCAAAGGTACGCGCCGCGAAGAACATACCCTCGCGGTTTTCGCCGGTTTCGTAGCCGTCAGCCTCGGCAACATCCGCCACGATGGACTGCGGAATAATGCCTAACAGCGCCATCGGGAACGCGGCAATCACGCAAATCAGCACGCCAAACACGATGCCCGGCACTAAATCGGTACCGATAACGCCAATCAGACCGGCAATGACATACGCCAACGCCAAGCCGATAAAGCCGCTGATGACCAGCTTTTTCTTGCCAAACTTCTTGACAAGCTTGGGTACAATCGGATAAAACGCCGCGGACAGCACGGTCATACCGCCGAGAAAAATCATGGTGAAGGATTCATCTAACTTCATGGAAACCTTGACGAAGAACGGCAGACCGGTCTGGAACAGCGTCAGACCAACCCAGTACATTATATCGGAGAACACGAAGGTGCGGAAGTTGCCGTTTTTGAAGGTCGCGCCGAGGGACTTGAACATATTCGCGTTGGAGGGCTTGGTGTCTACAAATTCTTTTTCCTTGAGGAAGAAGGTGGGAATCAGCATACAGATGCAGGAAATCACCGCCAATACGATGAAACAAATGCGGTAGCTCCACGCAAAGCCAACGTTGCCGCGCAGCATACCGGCAAATACAAAGGGCGTGTAGGCAAGCATGGTGCCGGCGAAGAAGGTCAGCGAAATCGCGGTGGAAATATACATCCGGTCGTCCTGCGTCTTGCCGAATTCCGAAATCAGCGCGTTGTAAGGCGTGCAGTACATGGTCATGAACAGATAGAACAGCACAATAAAGACGGAAATCCAAACGACGTTCCATGTGCTGATTTGTTCAATCGGAGCGCAGAAGAGCAGCACGGTGACAACGGAAAGCGGAATCGCCGCGTACTGCATAAAGGGAATACGCCTGCCGCGTTTGTTTTTGCTGCGGTCAGAGAGGGAGGCAATCAACGGGTCTGTCACAGCGTCAAAGACACGCGACAGCGCCGTTATCAGGCCTAAGATGGTCAGAAAGCCGCCGATGACCAGTCCCGGGGCGATGTATTGAAGGGCGCCGGCGTTGATGTCGTTCTGCGTCGGCAGATAAAAGGTGACAAACCACGCGCTGATGATACCGCTGAGGGTGGACCATCCAAGCTGTCCAACCGCGAAAATTCTCATTTGTTTTTTGCTTAACCGTTTCATAATAACCTCCGGAGGGTTTATTTCTCTGCTTTTTGACGCATCGCCAGCTCGACTGCCTTGTAAGCGCCGTTGTATAAACCGATGGTTTTGTTGATTTTAATTTGCTCACACATCTGAGTGAACATGGTTTTTTCGTTCAGGAACATATCCAGCATTTGCAGGGTATGTGGGACGTCCTCGCATTCCAGCGTGCCGTCGCCCATCTCCGCGGAGTGAATGGCGCCCCATTTTTCGTGACCGCCGATGCGTTTGAGGAACAGCTTGGGCAGGGGATAGAACGCCAGCTCACTGGGTTTGGTGACCAATACATCGCTGGAACGCATCAACAGGTTGGTGCAGTAAACCGCCTCAAAAATATTTTCATGCCAGAACGCGTGAATTCCGTAAACATCGCCGTCGATGGCGCGTTCGGCAAGCGCGAGCGTATCGTTCCAGTCATTGAAATGTGTCTTGCCCGTCTCGCGCAGTCCTTTGATTTCGTCGCACAGCTCGTCCCAAACCTGCTTGTAGTCGCCGACGTTGATGTACAGCGCCGCTTTTTTTCGCCTGATGGACGGAATCAGGTGGCGGATTACTGCCGCGAACAGCTCGCGCTGCGCTCCCGCTCCGCCGATGGTCAGCAAAAACCGCATAGGCTTGCCCGATTCCTTGCGCGCGATTCTGCGGTCGCAGTCCGCTTCAAGGTTCGCCACCAGCTCGTGATCGACATAGTGTCCGGTATACACCAGACTTTCCGGCGGCATCGGCTTGAGCACGTCACCCTTCTGCATTCCGTTGAGAATCCGATAGCCGAGATAGGATTGGTGCGTCTGAATGGTGTGCACGCTGCCCTCGGCAAGATGCAGCGCCATCGGCCAGTTGTCCGGAATCGCGTTGACGACATATTGCATACCGGCATGAAGCGCCGCCTGCGCCGGCCAGACATGGGTGCCGATGACGGGAATATCCTTCGGGATATTTTTGAACACGGTTGCCATCAGCTCCGCGTTTTTCTGGTCGGAGGAATTGTAGCTGAGCTGACGGAAGCCTTCGTAGTTGAGCGGCTCCCACATAACCTTGTTGAACAAACGGCTCTTTTGTGATATGCGCGAGCCAAGCGAATACAGGTCGTTTTGCGCGCCGATGACCTTGGTGCAGGTGGTGTTGGGAAAGGAATTCAAATCCATCCAGTACGGCGTATATCCCAGCGCGTGCGCGGCGGAAGCCATGGCAATGGAAATGCGGTAGTGACCGAAGCCCATGCGGATGTTGCCGACGATTAAACCTTTTTCGCGGTCAAAGGGTACTCCGTCACCGCTCTCGTCCACGCGGATGTCATACACACCGAGAGACGGGTGCAGGCACGCGTTTTCGACAACCTTAACGCTGTAGTCGGCGTTGCTGTCGTCGCCGTATTTTTTCGCGTACTTGCGCTTGGTGTTCTCCGCCTTGCGCTGTGCGCTGCCTTTAATCGGGTTTCCGAAAATAACCTTTGATTTATCTGTCATTGCGACCTCCTTTTGCCGGTGAGGATGCGCCGCTGCGGACGCCGTTTCGCCATTCCGGCTTGATGAATTGCACATAATAACTTCCATATAACATTTCTATTTTGTGCTTATCAAAATAATAACATGAAATGCTTCTTTTTGCAATGACATTTTTACCTTTTTGGCAATACTTTGCGAAAAATCTTCATCCCATTGACGAAAACGTCAAAGTAGTGTAAAATATCCGTTGTGAGCGTATAGCTCTTTCGGAGTGAATGCGCATTTTCTGTCTGTAGGAGAGGTTTTTGATGGAAAGGGAAGGCTTTAAGTCTCGCATGGGGTTTATTCTGGTCAGTGCCGGCTGTGCCATCGGCATCGGCAATGTCTGGAAATTCCCGTATATCGCCGGACAGAACGGCGGCGGTTTTTTTGTGCTGATATACCTGTTGTTTTTGGCACTCATGGGCATTCCGGTGCTTGTAATGGAGCTTTCACTCGGCAGAGCCAGCCGCCAAAGCATTGTCAAGGCATATAAAACGCTGGAGCCAAGGGGAAGCAAATGGCATATTCACGGTTGGTTCTGTCTGTTGGGCTGCTACCTGCTGATGATTTTTTACAGCTCGGTTTCCGGCTGGATGGTGGATTATGCATGGAAATTCGGTACCGGCGCTTTTAACGGCGTCACGACCGAGGGAGCCGACGCGGTGTTTGACAAAATGCTTGCTAATCCGGCTGAACTGACGTTTTTCATGGCGATTACCGTTATTGCGGGCTTTCTGGTGTGTCTCGGCGGCGTCAAAAACGGCTTGGAGCGCGTCTCTAAATGGATGATGCTCGCGCTGCTTGGGCTGATTGTGGTGCTCGCTGTCCACAGCCTTTTCCTTGACGGCGCAGCGGAAGGTCTGCGGTTCTATCTTCTGCCCGATATGGCCGCTGTGGAGCGTGTCGGCTTGTTCAACATTGTCAGCGCAGCGATGAACCAAGCGTTCTTTACCCTGAGTCTGGGCATGGGTTCCATGCAGATTTTCGGCAGCTATATGTCACGGGACAATACCCTCACCGGCGAGGCAATCCGCATCACCGCTCTTGACACCTTTGTCGCTTTGATGAGCGGTCTGATTATTTTTCCTGCCTGCTTCAGCTTTCATGTCGCGCCGTCGGAGGGACCTTCGCTGATTTTTGTCGCGCTCCCCAAAATTTTTATCAATATGCCGCTCGGTCAGCTTTGGGGCTGTCTGTTCTTTGTTTTTATGAGCTTCGCAAGCTTTTCCACTCTGACGGCGGTGTTTGAAAACCTGATTGCCGGTTGTATTGACAATTTCGGCTGGTCGCGCCGCAAGTCTACGCTTCTGAACTGTTTGATTATTTTGGTGGGCAGTATGCCGTGCGTGCTCGGCTTCAACCTGCTGTCAAACGCTCAACTCTTCGGCAAAGGCATTCTTGATATGGAAGACTTCCTTGTCAGCAACCTGATTTTGCCGATTGGCTCGCTGATTTTCCTGCTGTTCTGCACCTACCGTTTTGGATGGGGTTATGACAACTTTCTTCAGGAAGCCAATACCGGCAAGGGCGTCCGTATGTCCGTGAAATTGAAGCCTTATTTCAAGTTTGTGCTGCCGCTTCTACTTCTGTTCGTATTGATTACAGGATTGCTGCCGCAGAAATAAGCGATGGTCTCCGCGTGACAAACGGCGCAATGATGCGTATTATTTAATTCTAAAAAAAGTATAAACCGGTGCGGCGCCGTCATTCAAGACACCATGCGCTTCACCGGTTTTTGTTTTATCAATCTTCTGTTTGTTCGGGTTCTTCGAGTTTTTTGACGACCACGCGGAGGATGCGTTGGTTTTCGACTTCCATCACCGTGAAGCGGAAGCCGTCCGCCTCGATGCTCTCGCGCTTATGCGGAATCGTGCCGGCGTGCTCGAGGATAAAGCCGCCGACAGTGATAGAATCGCTTTCCAGCGTACCCTCGTCGATATTGAACAACGCGAGCATATCATCCAGCTCGATGTCGCCGTTGACCAAAAATTCATCGCGTCCGATTTTGTAGTAGCTGTGCTCGATTTCCTCGTCTTCATCCCAGATATCGCCGACTATTTCCTCCAGCAAATCCTCCATTGTCACAATACCCAGCGTACCGCCGTACTCGTCGGTAACGATTGCCATATGATTTTTGGTGCGCTTAAAGGAGCTGAGAATCTTGGAGAGCTGCTGTGACTTAAAGACAAAGAAAGGCGGCTGGATAATATCGCGCAGTGCCGGCGCCTTGCCGTCCGCGAGAGATTCGAGGTAATCGCGCGTGTGGAGCACGCCGACAATATTGTCCACGGTATTTTCATAGACAGGAATCCGCGAGTAGCGGTTCTCGATGATGACATCCTTGATTTTTTGCTGGCTGTCCTCGATGCTGAGAAATACCACGTCTACGCGCGGCGTGAGAATTTCTTCGGCGGTGGTCTCGTCAAAGTCGAGCGCCGAGCGCACCATCTCACTTTCACTTTCCTCAAGGACGCCTTCCTCTTCGATGCTTTCAACAATGTATTTAAGCTCATTTTCAGTCACGGAAGGAGCGTCCTCATGGCTGCCGGCAATTTTGAGCGCTACGGCGCGCAGCTTCATGAAGATAAAGACCAGCGGGGTCAGCACAATCGTAATCACTTTAAGCAGACCGGCGGTTTTGGCGGAAAACGCGTCACAGTGCTCTTTGGCGAGACACTTGGGGATTACCTCGCCGAAGGTCAGGACTAACAGGGTAGTCGCGCCGGTGGCAATTGCCGAACCGAGGTCGCCGAACAACCGCAGACACAGCACCGTCGCGATGGATGAACAGCCGAGGTTGACAATGTTGTTGCAAATCAGGATGGCGGTCAGGGCGTTGTCGAAATGCTCAATAATATACAGCACCTTTTTGGCGGTGTTGTCGCCGCTTTCAACGGCGTGCTGCACACGGATTTTGTTGACAAAGGAAAACGCGGTTTCGGTTGCCGAGAAAAAAGCGGACAGCAAAACGAGCAGTGTGATGACGACGCCCATGGTTATGTTGGAATCCACGGGAGAATCACTCCAAAAACATAAATATACAGTTTAATGATACAATAATTCTATCTCATCATTATTATTTTATAGAAATATAAAAGGAAAAACTTGAAAAAACTGCCGGTTGATGGTATACTTAATACAGGAGGGATATCGTCGTGTGTCAGACGCGCATGATTTGACCGCCTTCGGGATATAATAGTTCCGGAGGTGTGAAGATGAATCAGGACGAATTTACCACCGACCCGTGTGGAGAGCCGGAGCCGGAAAAAACGGAGGAGCTTTCCGCTGCCGCTCCGGAATCGGGCTGTATGCTCTTTGCTCACAGGGAGAAGCTGATGCACTGCCTGACCATCATCGGGCAGGTGGAGGGGCATTATCTCCTCTCGCCGCACAGCAAAACCACCAAGTATGAGCACGTCATTCCGCACCTGATCGCGGTTTCGCAGGATGAGCGCATTGACGGCCTGCTGATTTTGCTCAACACTGTCGGCGGTGACGTCGAGGCGGGCTTGGCAATCGCCGAGGTAATTTCGGGGCTGAAAAAGCCTTCCGTGTCCATTGTGCTCGGCGGCGGTCACTCTATCGGCATTCCCTTGGCGGTTGCGGCACAGCGCAGCTTCATTGCCAAAAGCGCGTCCATGACGGTCCATCCTGTCCGCACCACCGGTCTGACGCTCGGTGTACCGCAGACCTTTGCGTATTTCCGCAGAATGCAGGACAGGATTACCAATTTTGTCGCGGAGCATTCCGCCTGCAGCCGCAAACGCTACAACGAGCTGGTGCTCAACACCGGCGAGCTGGTCACTGACGTTGGTACCGTTCTTGATGGTGAGGACGCCGTTCGCGAGGGCTTGATTGACCGCGTCGGTACGGTTTCCGACGCGATTGAAGCGCTTTATGAGCTGATTACGGCGGATGAATGAGGGACAGCGAAACAAGACTGATTGTAAATGGTAAATTGTAAATAGCGGTATAGTTCACAATTTACCATTTACCACTTACAATTCATAACAGGAGGTATACATATGACAATTTTAGATGCGGTGATTCAGGGCATTGTGCAAGGTCTGACGGAATTTCTGCCGGTTTCGAGCAGCGGTCATCTTGCGATTACCCAGCACATCCTCGGCGTAAACGGTGAGGGCAATCTGTTTTTTAACGTGATGCTGCACATCGGCACCTTGGTGGCGGTCATAGCGTTCTATCACAAGCTCATCTGGAGCTTAATCAAGGAATTTTTCCGCATGATCGGCGACATCTTCACAGGCAAGTTCAAGTGGCGTGAGATGAATTATGAGCGCAATTTGATTGTCATGCTCATCATCGGCTTGCTGCCGCTGTTTCTGATGTTCATCCCCATCCCCGGCACCGATTTGAAGGTCAAGGATTTGGCGGATGTGTTCGCCGCGAGTCCGGTGCTAATTGTCACGGCGATCTCGCTGTGTGTCACCAGCGCGCTGCTTCTGATTGGTATCATCTGTAACAAGCGCAACTCACGCGTCGGCTTCAAGCATATGCGCGGCTCCTCCGAGGGTGCCAAGGGCAGAGAAAGCTATACGGTTTTAGACGCGCTCTGCGTCGGCTTGATGCAGGTCGCCGCAGCCCTGCTGCCCGGCATCTCGCGTTCCGGTTCGACGCTTGCCGTCGGCGAAATGCGCGGTATCAACAAGCAAAAGGCGCTTGATTATACCTTTGTTCTCGGTACACCCGCTATTATCGCGGCAGCCGCCATGGAAGGGCTGGACGTCGTCAAAAATCCGTCGGTCGCGGCTTCCGTTGAGCTGTTGCCCACAGTCATCGGTATGGTTGTTTCTGCCGTTGTGGGCTACCTTGCTATCTGGATTTTCAAATGGTTTCTTAAAACCGATAAGATGATGATTTTTGTCGTCTATACCGCCGTCGTCGGCGTTGCCCTCATCGTGGTTTCCGTCATCGAAATGAGCACCGGCGCCAACCTCTTTACCGGCGCGCCGCTTGGCAATCAATTGTTCCCGGGGCTGTAAACACATCTCGGCAAACTAAGCTCCCCCCTGTGCGGAGGAGCTTTCCACATCGTTTATCACAGCAATAGGAGTGACAGCTTTGGCAGCAAAAAGGCAGTCAACAAACAAAACAAAAGCAACCAAATCCGGTTCTCGGAGCCGCGCGAAACAAGCCGCCCGTCCTGTGGAAAGACGCGGCGGTCTGAGTCCGCGGATCAAGTCTATTTTATATGTATTGTTGGCGGTGGTGTTCCTCGTCATGGTGTTCATCCCGGGCAGCAATATCTGGACAACCATCCGGTCGTTCTTTTTCGGAATGCTCGGACTCGGTATGCTCCTGATGCCGGTACTGTTTATTTATCTGACCGTCATGAACGAGAAGGAGCGCTACGTCGCGCATTTCGGCGCAAAGGTGGCGCTTTGGATACTGACCTTGCTCTTTGCAGGAGCGCTGGTTTATATGCTTGGCGGCGCAAGGCACCAGCATATGAATTACTTTGCCGCGCTCGGCAATCTCTATCTTGACGCGTTCAATGACAAGAGCTACATACCGTTTTCCTGCGGCTTTTTCGGCGGCTTGCTCGGCTATCCGCTCGCGTTTTTCTGCGGCAATGTTGTCGCCACAATTCTCTGTATATTGATTTTGATTGCGTTGATATTTATCCTCACCAATCTCAGCGTCAAGGACGTTGCCCGCGCAGCCAGCCGCACGGTTGACCGTGCCAAGCGCGTCAGTGAGGAACAGCGCCGCCGTTATCGGGAGAAGATGGAGCAGCGCCGTCAACAGCAGGAGGAGCAGGCGCGGCAAAGACAGCGTGAGCAGGAGAAATACGGGGATGAGCGCGAATTTGATTCGCCTGTGCCGCGACGCACACGCACAACCGGTCATTCCGGCGGAGCGATTGACATTCCGCTGGATGCTCCCGCAAAGAAGCGCCGCCGCAAGCCTTCAGAGACAGAAGAACAACAGCCCGTTGAGCAAAATACCGCTGAGGTTGATTACATCGACTCTCATGAGGGCAATGCCTCTGAGCTGGATCTTTCGGCAGATTTAATTAACATCATTAACCGCGCCGACCGCTCCTATGACGACAGCGGTTCGGATTCCACCATGGAGCATATTGCCGACACCATCTCCCGTGAAAAGAGGGGAGAAGCGCAGCCACCGGAGGAAAAACCTGAGAAACCCTCCAAACGCCGCAAAAAAGAGGAGACAGAGATTCCCGAGGAATTCGGTAATTTAGGGTATTCGCCCGACAGTACGCCGGTGCAGTCCGTCGAGGACGAAAAGCCGCGCTACAGCTATCCGCCTGTACAACTGCTCCGTCCCAACGAAAACAACAACGATCTCAGTGCGCGTGAGGAGCTGGAGCAGAACTCGCGCAAGCTGATTGACACCCTCCAGAGCTTCGGCGTCAACGCTAAGATTGTGAATATCTGCCGCGGCCCGTCGGTAACACGCTATGAATTGCAGCCTGCTCCCGGCGTCAAAATCAGCAAGATTACTAACCTTTCGGATGATATCGCGCTCAACCTCGCCGCCAACGGTGTGCGTATCGAGGCGCCGATTCCCGGCAAGGCGGCGGTAGGCATAGAGGTTCCCAACAAGGTGGTCAGCATGGTTTCCATGCGTGAACTGATTGACTCCGACGTATTTCGCCGCGCCAAGAGCAAGCTGACCGCTGTCCTTGGACGCGATATCGAGGGTGAAATTGTCGTCACCGATATCGCCAAAATGCCGCATCTGCTCATCGCCGGTACCACCGGCTCCGGTAAGTCCGTTTGTGTCAACTCTATTCTTATCAGTATTCTTTACAAGGCGACTCCCGACGAAGTCAAGCTCTTGCTGATTGACCCGAAAATGGTTGAGTTTTCTAAATATAAGGGCATTCCGCACCTGCTGGTTCCCATTGTTTCCGACGCCAAAAAGGCGGCAGGCGCACTCGGTTGGGCGGTTAATGAAATGCTCAACCGCTACAAAATTTTCTCGGAATATGACTGCAAGGATATTGATTCTTATAATTCCTTAATCGAAAAAAATCTCCGCTACATCGACGAGCATCCTCCGGTTGAAAATGAGGACGGCGTGTTGGAGCAGCCGGTTATGGAGGTCGGCGGTTTACCGGTCGCCAAAGAAAAAATGAGCCGTGTGGTCATCGCCATCGACGAGCTTGCCGATTTGATGATGGCGGCTCCCAGCGAGGTAGAGGACAGCATTTGTCGCCTTGCCCAGATGGCACGCGCCGCCGGTATGCACCTGATTCTTGCCACCCAGCGTCCGACCGTCAATGTCATCACCGGTCTGATTAAGGCGAACGTCCCCAGCCGTATCGCGCTGAAGGTCAGCTCCAACATGGACAGCCGCACGATTCTTGATACCGGCGGCGGCGAAAAGCTGATTGGCCGCGGCGATATGCTGTTTTCACCCGTCGGCGCTCCAAAGCCGATCCGTATTCAGGGCTGCTATGCCTCCGAGGAGGAAATCGAGAGCGTTACCGGTTATATCAAAAAATCCGCCAAGGCGGAGTATAACGCGGAAATTGAGGAGAGCATCAAGCGCATCGCCACCGAAGAAATCGCGCAGGGTAAAAAGCGCGGTTCGGATGATGAAGGCGATTTGCGTGTGGATGACAAGATGGAGGAGGCAATTCAGTTTGTCATTGAGTCCGGACAGGCTTCCACCTCCATGCTCCAAAGAAGGCTCAAGGTCGGCTACGCCCGTGCCGGCCGTATGATTGATGATATGGAACAGCTTGGTGTTGTCGGACCGCACCAGGGCTCCAAGCCCAGAGATGTTCTGATGACCTACAGCGAGTGGCTCGAACGCAGGAATGTTTTGCAGAACAGAAGCGAGTCCGGCTGATTTAACATCATTGAAACGAATTTACAAGATGACCGCCGAAGGAGGTAAAACCCATGGCATATCTGCCGATGAACCGTGACGAAATGCTGTCACGCGGATGGAACGAGGTTGACTTTGTGTATGTCAGCGGCGACAGCTACGTCGATCACCCTTCCTTCGGCGCGGCGATTATCACGCGAGTGCTCGAGGACTGCGGTTTTCGCGTGGCATTCCTTGCGCAGCCGGACTGGCGGTCTCCGCGAGAGTTTACACAGTTTGGTAAGCCGCGGCTTGGCTTTATGGTGTCGGCAGGCAACATCGACAGTATGGTCGCGCACTACACCGTCGCCAAGCGCAAACGTCATGACGACGCTTATACCGCCGGCGGTAAAAACGGCAAGCGACCTGACCGTGCGGTCACGGTCTATTGCCGCATGATTCGAAAATGCTATCCCGACAGTCCGCTGATCATCGGCGGACTGGAAGCGTCTTTGCGCCGTTTCGCGCATTATGACTACTGGAGCGACACGGTGATGCCGTCCATTCTTTTTGACAGCGGCGCGGATATCCTCGTTTACGGTATGGGAGAGCTGCAAACCATGGAAATTGCCCGACGTTTGCATGAGGGCTATCCTGTAGAAGCGTTGCAGGACATCCGCGGTATTTGCTACTGTGTCCGCACCGAGGACTATGTGCCGCAGTCGGCGGTAAATTTGCCTTCCTATGAGCGCGTGTGCGAGAGCAAGCGCGATTATGCGGTCGCCGCGCGAAAGGAGCTGGATGAAGCCGACGCAGTGCGCGGAAAAACGCTGATTCAGCGCCATGGCAAACACCTGCTGGTGCAGAATCCGCCCATGCAGCCGCTCAACACAGAGCAGCTGGATTGGGTGTACGCGTTGCCGTATATGCGTTGGTATCCGCCGTGCTACGATGCGCTCGGAGGTGTCCCCGGCATTGCCGAGGTGGAGTTTTCTGTCACCCACAACCGAGGCTGCTTTGGCGCGTGCAATTTCTGTTCGCTCGCCTTCCATCAGGGACGCGCTGTTACTGTGCGCAGCGAGGAAAGCGTTGTGGAAGAGGTCAAAGGCTTCCTTCACAATCCGCATTTTAAAGGATATGTCAGCGATGTCGGCGGTCCGACAGCTAATTTTCGTCTGCCTTCTTGTGAAAAGCAGAAGCAATATGGCTTGTGCAAGGGCAAAAAATGTCTGGCGCCCAAGCCTTGTCCGCAGATGCAGGTTTCACACGAGGATTATTTACATCTGTTGCGCCGTCTCAGACAAATTGACGGCATTAAAAAAGTATTTATTCGCAGCGGCATTCGCTTTGATTATCTCATGGAGGACGAAAGCGATGCGTTTCTTTCCGAGCTGGTCGCCCATCACATCAGCGGTCAGCTGCGTGTTGCGCCGGAGCATTGCTCTGCGGCAGTTCTTGACAAGATGGGCAAGCCGCATATCGAAGCATACAAGCGTTTTTGCCGACGCTTTTACGCCCTGACCGGTCAGCAGCACAAGGAGCAGTACATCGTGCCGTATCTCATGAGCAGTCATCCCGGCGCAAAACTCAGGGACGCGGTGGAGTTGGCGCTGTTTTGCAAGTCGGAGAAGATACATCCCAAGCAGGTGCAGGATTTTTATCCCACGCCCGGCACCATTTCGACCGCGATGTTTTACACGGAGATCGATCCCTATACCCTCGAGCCGGTCTATGTTCCCAAGTCCGAATCCGACAAGGCGATGCAGCGGGCCTTGCTGCAATATTTCATTCCCGAAAACAAGCCGCTGGTTATCAAGGCACTCATCAAAGCGGGCAGGCGCGATCTCATCGGCAGTTCGCCCAAATGTCTGGTCACTCCCATGGCAGGTACTACCGACGGTGGCTATTCCAAACGCAAGCCCCAGCCTAAAAAGAACAAGTACGCAAGATATTCGAGAAAAAAGTAAATCGGGAAGGTGTGCCACATACCGTAACGTTTCATAGCCATGCAGTCGGTTAATGTTTTTTTGTTGTTGCTGTATCTTCTTTTGAACCAAACTTATGAATTATGAATTAAAAAAATCTCTTGACCGCAGGCACTTTTTGGGATATACTATAAAAAGACACAAAATTGTCAGTTTTAAGCAGAAAGGATTAATCAGATGGGTGTATACGAAGAACTCACCGCAAGAGGTCTGATTGCTCAGGTAACAGACGAAGAAGAAATCAGGGAGCTGGTCAACTCCGGCAAAGCGGTTTTTTATATTGGCTTTGATCCTACCGCCGACAGCCTTCACGTCGGTCACTTTATGGCGCTTTGCCTGATGAAGCGCCTGCAGATGGCAGGCAACAAGCCGATTGCCCTGTTGGGCGGCGGCACCGGCATGATTGGCGATCCCTCCGGACGCACCGATATGCGTCAGATGCTCACACGCGAGCAGATTCAGCACAATGTCAACTGCTTCAAGGAGCAGATGAGCCGTTTTATCGACTTTTCGGACGGTAAGGCGCTGATGGTCGATAACGCCGAATGGCTGCTCGATCTCAATTATGTCGAGCTGCTCCGCGAGGTTGGCGCCTGCTTTTCGGTCAACAGAATGCTTGCCGCCGAGTGCTATAAGCAGCGCATGGAGAGAGGCTTGAGCTTCCTTGAATTTAACTATATGATTATGCAGTCCTATGACTTCTACGCGCTCTATCAGCGCTACGGCTGCAATATGCAGTTCGGCGGTGACGACCAGTGGAGCAATATGCTCGGTGGTACGGAGCTGATTCGCCGCAAGCTCGGCAAGGATGCTTACGCCATGACTATCAATCTGCTGCTCAACTCTGAGGGCAAAAAGATGGGTAAAACGCAGTCCGGCGCGGTATGGCTTGACGCCAACAAGACCAGTCCTTACGAATTCTATCAATACTGGCGCAATATTGATGACGCCGACGTGGTCAAGTGTCTGAAGATGCTCACCTTCCTGCCGCTCGATGAAATTGAGGAGCTTGCAAAGCTTGAGGGCAGCGAGATTAACAAAGCGAAGGAAGTCCTCGCGCACGAGCTGACAGAGCTGATTCACGGCAAGGAAGAGGCTGACAAGGCGCAGGAAGCCGCGCGCGCCCTCTTTGGCAGCAAGCAGGATACGGACAATATGCCGTCCACCGCGCTTACCGCGGATGACCTCGGCGACGACGGCATCGGCGTACTCGATTTGCTTTCCAAGTGCGGACTGATTCCCTCCAAAAAAGAGGGCAGACGCCTGATTGAACAGGGAGGCATCACCATCGACGATGAAAAGATTACCGACGTATCCAAGCGTTTCGCTGCCGATGCGTTTGCTAAGGGCTTTATCGTCATTAAAAAGGGTAAGAAGGTCTTTCATAAGGCGCTTCTCGGCTAAGGAATACGGCAGAGCAATCTGCTGAATATAAGGAAAGAAGGATTTCTATGAAAAAATTTTTTGCTGAATTCAAAGAATTCATCAGTCGCGGCAACGTCCTCGACCTGGCTGTCGGTGTTATGATCGGTGCGGCTTTCCAGACTATTGTTACCGCTCTCTGCGAAAACATCATCACACCGTTGATTGACTTAATCGTCGGCACCATCGCCGGAAAGAGCATCGAAGAGATGACCAGTGTCCTCAAGGTCGGTCCCATCGACTTTGGCGCGTTCATCGCCGCAGTCATCAACTTCATTATCATGGCGTTCATCATCTTCCTGATTGTCAAGGCCTTCAACAAGCTTTCCTCTCTCAAGAAGAAGAAGGAAGAGAAAGAAGAGGAAGTTACCACAAAGACTTGCCCCTATTGCTGCAGCGAAATCGACATCCATGCTACCAGATGCCCCCACTGCACCAGCGAGCTTAAGAAATAAAGATATAAAATATGGGGAAGGTTTCAGGTATTGCCCAATAAGTAGGCGGACAGCTTCAGCTGTCCGCCTTTCATCATGCTTGATTGGTGCCCTGTTGAAATTTTTTCTGCTTATCCTTTCATTTTCATATCTGCCAACGCTCTATCAAGGAGCGCTTGTATGACGGGCATATCAATGCTCTGTGGTGAAAGTTCACCGAGGCGTAGTTACCGACGAACTCAAAAGCAACTCCCAAGGTTAGTATCGTGAGGTACAGGCGAGAAGAAGGGATAGCGGAATCGTTCGCCCTACTCGATTAATCACCCAGCATTTCAATCATGTAGTTTTCCATACCAATTTGCTCAATCAGGCAAAGATGACCTTTCACCCAGTTGTAGTGTTCCTGCTCATCAATGATGAATTCCTCAATCATATGACGGGTGACATAATCGTCGTCAAACAATGCGAGGGACTTCGACATCATCGGCAGCGCTTCGGCAGCGTCCTTACAATCGTATTCGAGCATTTCCTTGATATCGGTAATAACGGGATACGCTTCAATCTCGACAGCGGGAGTCTCGCCGAGCTCAATCAGACGGGCGTTGACCTTTTTTGCTTCCACCCACTCTTCGTCGGACTCAGCCATAATTTTATCGGCAAGCTTATTCAAGCCTCTCGCCTTCAACAGCTGCGCGTGAATGGAATGCTGCTGAGAGTTGCCGAACCAGCCCTTTGCGAATGATTTTAAAAGTTCGATTTTTGTCATGATGATATCCTCCTGGAATTTGTTGTTGTGCACGTTATGGTTGCGCGCAATCTTACAATACTATCTTAACAAATTCCGCAGGGTTTTCAATTCAGAATCCTTTTGATTTCTCTCATTATGAGAGAAATGAGCTGTTTTTTATCATCTAATAAAGGTATTCTTTCAGAGGTTCGGGAAGTGATTTTTCGAACAACTCGGAAAGATGCTGTATATCGAGGTCAATGCGGTCAAGCATCCAGTCGCAAACCGTCTGTACTGTTCCGTAGCAATACACACGAACATAGATCTCGGTGTCAGCGTCAAGCATTTTTTTACCGGTGAGCTTCAGGATACATCTTGTCAGATGCGCGGTGTTCGCCTCACTCAGATACCGTACAAAGGATTCGTGCCCCTGCGTATGCAGCAGCAGATTTTTAATATATTCTTTGTTTTCCTGCCAAAAGTCCGCCCCGTCATAGAGCGTGTCCCTCCACTTGTATTCATTTACTCCGACCTTGTTCATAATCGCTGTGGTGCGTTGAATATAATCCCACGCAATCAGGTCATATTTATCGCTGAACTGACGGTAAAAGGTAGCGGGTGAATAACCGCAATTTTCCGTGATATCCTTGATGGTAATCATGTCAATCGGCTTTTTCTCCGCGACCTCTCGGAACGATTCGGCTAATATTTCTTTGGCTGTTTTACGTTTCATTTGCTGTCACCTAATTTGTCAGGATTCTTTCATTATCATATCAAATCATGGCGTTTTTGTCTACCAAGGAATGAAAAAGAAAACAAAAAAGTATCAGGCTGATACCTGCATGATGTCAGCCGTGTCCGATACACATCATAAGACACCCTACAGAAGCTGAATCTGTAAGGTGTCAAAATTATTGAGATTTTCAATTTGTTTTTTTATGCTTTTCAATCAACTGCCTATCGCTTTTCCGGTTAAGAGAGCGGCGAACAGGGGACGGGATTCGACGACAGTACAAAAACGCTCTTATCGTGACACTCAGATGACAAAATAAAAGATGATACCTGCCGAAATACCAATAACAGCGCCGACAACTACGTCACGGATGAAGTGTGCGCCTGCCATTACGCGCGAAGCTTCAATCAGGCTCGCGATAAACAGCGCGACAAAGCCCAACGGCGGATTGACCTTTAAGAATGTCATCGCGATAATATAGGCGCTTGCGGTGTGACGGCTCGGCATACTCTGCCGCTCGGTCTTTTTGTCAAACACCGAGGGAATGCCGTATTTTTCATACGGCCGCTCCGCGTCTATCACCATGCGCAGCACCGATACCAGCAGCAGCACGCCCAGCGGCACGCACACCAGCATCACCCATTCGCGTCTGAAGCCGAGGATAAAAAACATCGCTAACAGCAGCGCCGGATAGGCGACAAACATCACGTTCGGCAGCACCTTGTATATGATTGTCAGAATCGTGTGCGCAATTTTGTTTTCTGTAAAAAAGCGCACGGTCATTTCGTAGCGTTTTTTGTTCATAATATCGTTCTCCGACTTTATTGTACCACAATCACCTCACAATTTCAACCGCGTATTTTTCAAACCAGTCGTTCAGCTCGATGATGTAAGCCAAAATCTGCGGTGCTTGCATCAGCTGACCGTACCACGGCTCCCTGATGTGTTCCGGATGTTCTATAATTTCCTCCACCGCCTGTTTGTTCAGCAGCTCGGTCAAGCTATTCTTCTTTTTCAGAATATTTCTTACCCTTTTGGCACATTCCTCCCAATATATCGGGTTGTGTGTTTTGGGGTAGGGGCTTTTTTTACGCCATGTAATTTCCTTGGGCAGTATATCCTCAAACGCCTTACGCACAATACCCTTTTCTCTGCCGCCCCATGCTTTCAGCTTCCACGGCATATTGTAGGCGTACTCCACCAGCCGGTAGTCACAAAACGGTACGCGCACCTCCAAGCCGCTGTACATCGAGCAGCGGTCTTTGCGCTCCAGCAGGCATTGCATAAACCAGTAGAAGTTGAGGAAGAACATCTCGCGCATCCGTGCGTCGGTTCTGGTGTCGGAGGGCAGCTTCGGCGCTAAGTGAATGGTATCCAGGTAGCGCTGACGGACATACTCTTCGCCGCGTTCCAGCACACCGTCCCTGAGAATTGACCGACGAATCTCCTGACTGCGCGACCACGGAAAGCAGTCCTCAAAAAGGATTTCCTTGTTGTGGTACCAAGGATAGCCACCGAACAGCTCATCGGCACATTCGCCCGAGAGAGCGACCGTGTAGTCTTTTTTGATTTCGCGGCAGAATAGCAGCAGCGACGCGTCTACATCTACGTATCCCGGCAAATCCCTTGCCGTCACACTGTCTTGCAGAGCGTCAGCCAACAGGCGGTTGTCGAGGATGATCTCGTGGTGAATCGTGTCCGCGTCCTTCACCATCATCTGAATGTATTCGGTGTCCGCATTCGGCTGGAACAGGCTTTTTTGGAAATATTTCGCGTTGTCGCGATATTCTACCGAGTAGGTATGTGCCTTGCCCATACGGTTTTCACGGCGGTACTTTGCCGCTGTTTTAACAATCACCGAGCTGTCCAGTCCTCCCGAGAGGAACAGACATAGCGGTACGTCGCTGACCAACTGCCGTTCAATTGCGTCCGTCAGCAGATAGCGCGTCTTTTCAAGCGTCTGTGCTTCGTCGTCGGTGTGCTCGTGCGCTTCTATGGAAAAGTAGGTGCGCCGGCGCAGCCTGCCGTTGCGGTATACGGCACATTCCCCGGGGTTCAGCTCAAATATATCCTTGAATACGCCGCACGACGGCGTCCGTGCCGGACCTAAAAAGAAAATCTCATTGAGTCCCTGTTCGTCCACGCGCGGTTTTACCGCGCCGCTTGCGAGCAGCGCTTTGATTTCGGAGCCGAACACCAGTCCGCCGCTGTAGTCGCTGTAAAACAGCGGCTTCACGCCGATTTTGTCACGGCACAAAAAGAGCGAGCGATCCTTAGTGTTGAACACCGCGAAGGCAAAAATGCCGTTGAGCTTTTCAGGACAGTGTTCGCCGTATTTGATGAACGCTTTCAGTACAACCTCTGTATCGCTGTGTCCGCGGAAGTGAAAGCCGTCCGCCTTCAGCTCCTCGCGCAGAGCAGCGGTGTTGTACAGCTCTCCGTTGTACACAATGACATAGGTTGTGTCTCCGTGTCGTGCCGACATCGGCTGCTTGCCGTTTTCGCGGTCAATCACCACTAATCGCCGGTGTATCAACGCAAGGTCACCGTTGATGTAAATTCCGTTTTCATCGGGACCGCGCCGTTCCAGTGTTTCGGACATTTTGCCGAGCTTCTCTCGTCGTTCCGCCATGCGGCAGTCCCGTTCCATCCATCCTGCGATTCCACACATATCAATACCTCCGTTTATTGTTTACGCAGCGTCAGCAAAAAGCCGATTGCTACACTCAGCAGGGCTGCTCCCGAAATCACGCTGCCGCCGAAAAAGCCGGCATATTCCGCCGAGGCGGTGGAAAATACCGCTGTCTCACGGACGAACAGCTGCAGTCCAAGGTGGGTAAAATTAGCTGTGTGCAGCCCTTGCAATATTCGAATAAAGAAAAATAAAAATTTATTGACCGGCACGCCTCCCAACGCGGCAAAAATCTGGCAGTGCACACACAGTCCGCCGAAGCCTACGGCGAAGGCACAGAATTCCACCGGATAGCGTTGCAATCGTTGCACAGCGGTGCATACCTCCATCGCTGAGAGCAATATATCGCTGACAGCCGGCGAGGATATCACCTCCGTCATGATACCGCCGAACGCGCCGAACAGCACCACCAAACTGCAAATCCCCACCATGCCGCGCGCGGCGTCTGACGCGGCGTTGACCAGTGCGTCGCCAAAAGAAAGTGATGGGGAAGATAATTCTTTCAAAGAAAATATATGTTTTTTTGAAAGAATATTTATGCCGATTCCCAACACCACTGCGGACGCTGCCTGTGCGCCAAACAGCACCATCCCCACTGTTGTACCTCCGTAAAATCCTCCCGCGAAACCAATCAGAAACCCGGGACCGGCACAGACGCAGAATAACGCCGCGCGTTTCGCCTGTTCCTGACTGACCTGTCCCTCACGCAGCAGATTGCCGATGGCTCTTGCACCTACCGGATAACCGCCGATCAGCGAGAGCAGTATCACCGGCGCGAATACGCCGTCCAGCCCGAACAGCCACATAGTCGGTTTGCGAAGCAGCCGTCCGAGCCTTTGGCACAGTCCGGTTCTGACCGCAAGACCTGCCGCTGCCATAAAAGGAAAGAGGGACGGCACCAGCACCTTCAAACATAGCGCAATCCCTTCGGCGGCGCCCTTTTTACTGCCTTCGGAAAACGTCGTCAGCAACAGACAGATTATTCCTGTCATTGCCAACACGGCGAATTTTCCGACTTTTTGTATTCGCATCGCAGCAAACATACCATCACCGCTAATATATATGACCGCGACTGCATAAATATTTCTCAGGAGGAGATGGTTGTATGAAGAAAAATCTCAGCGCGGCGCGGCTCGACCTTGGTACTGCGCCGCTTTTAGAGCTTGTCGGCAATCGACGCGTCACGGTAGAGGGTTCGACCGGCATCCTGTTGTATGAAACCACCTGCATCAAAATCAATACCAATCGCATGGCGATTTCATTTGAGGGCAGGGGACTGAGTGTGCGGTGTGTGTCCGGCTCCTGCGTGGAAATTGAGGGCTTTGTCACCAAAATCGAATTTATCAGCTGAGGTGAGAATATGTTAGTCGGAATGGTCAGATGGTGCAAGGGGTATGTGGCGTTTACTGCCTTCGGGAAGTTCCCCGAGCGCCTGCTCAATCTCGCCGCTGTACGCGGCATACGGCTATGGCAACCGTCTCCCTTGGCAGACGGTTTGCAAGGCTATATGTCGTTGTCGGATTACCGTCGTATCCGTCCGCTGGCGAAAAAAGCACGTGTGCGCTGCCGTGTCAAAAAACGCCGCGGATTGCCGTTTTTGCTGCGGCGATATCGCGGCAGAGGCGGTTTGTTGTTCGGTGCGGCACTCGGTGCCATCCTGCTCATAGTGCTGTCGCAGTTTTTGTGGTCGTACCGCATCATCGGCGCGGAGCACCTCAGTGAAAGCCGTATCCGAGACGCGCTTGCCGCACACGGTGTGACGGTCGGCAGTTACAGAGGTCATTTAGATGTGGAGCCGATTGAACGCGCTCTGCTCTCGGAGCTGGACAACATCACGTGGGTGAGCATCAATTTGCTCGGATGCACCGCTGACGTTGAGGTACACGAAAAGGCACAGAAGCCCGATATCCAAAGTTTGGAGCCGTGCAATATCAAAGCGGCGGCTGACGGCGTTATCACGCGGATTAACATCCGAGAAGGCTTTGTCGCCGTCAAGGAGGGCAGCGGTGTAGCAAAGGGAGAGCTGCTCATCAGCGGTCTCAATCCCACCAAGCAGGGTGGTGTGCGATATATGCACGCCGACGCGGATGTATATGCGGATGTTATTTCTCACAGAGAATTAAAAATTCCCAAGCGGTTTGATTATGATTCTTTATCAGAAAATAAAACCGAACGACGCCGTTTGCGATTGCTTTGGATAGAAATGCCGTTTTCGCTTTCCTTCACTCGTTACGACCATTCTGCCATGTCAGTGCGTGAGGAAAACCTCACGCTCAACGGAACTGCCCTGCCGCTGGGTGTGCGTACCGAGACCGCTTGGCAGCTTTGCCGACACGAGGCTGTCACGGATGAAACCACCGCGCGTGAGATTTTCCGTAACGCCGAGCTGCTCTATGAGGTGTTTTCACGTTCCGACAGCCGTCCGGTACGGCGTGATTTGACGGTCAGCGAGGAGGATGACAGCTTTGTATGTGCCTTTGACTGTTTATTTAATGAAAATATCGCCGAAACTGTTGAATTTACCGTGACAGAGGAATAAATTTGTGGTAAAATAGGAAGCAGGAAATTTATTTTAGGGCACCTCTAAAAATATAGGGTTGTTCAGAGGTGCGGATATTTTATAGCAAATTATTGTCAAAACGACGAAGTCATACTGACGTATAACGAGGAGTTTTGGCAAGAAGTTGCTGTGAAAGATGGGTGCATATGGGCAGC
>JAFUUV010000137.1 GCA_017471345.1 Ruminococcus sp. | reverse complement strand
TACAGCAATAATTCTTTTCAAGCTTTTGGTATGTCATATTAATTACATTTTTGTTATCGACATAATAGCAGCGTTTCACCCGTTACGCTATATTTTCCGATCACCATCTGTTTTTCGGAAAAATACGCAATATACGGTATTACGGCGTTTGTTACTATTTGTTATTTTTCTATATCAGAATTATAAATAGCGGTTATCACGGTTAATTATCATCAGTACGCTTCCGCTGTGCACGGTTATCGCGCAGCAGGCACCTTCAAAAACATTCGAAACGCCAATGGGATTGTCGCTCTCCATTCGATAGGACCTGAGCGGATAATGCGCACCGGAAACTGAAAGCTCCGCGCTTGCGGTCCCAAACGGAAACAAGGAAAAGGTCAGTCCATCGCGTTCGCAAAAGCTATGGCTTCCGACGGACAGCAGCCGGATTTCCTCGCGTTCGGAAAGAATCATCGCCTTACCGCCGCGCTTTGCCGTATAAGAAAGGGCGCAAAGGTTGGCATACGTATGATCCAGTCTGCCGCCGATAGCGGCAAGCAGCGTGATATCACGAAAACCTTTTTCAAGAGCACAATCAATGCAATGCACCGTGTCGGTATACTGCTTCTCGCGGTTCAGACGTGTGATTTCCACCTGTTCAGGCAGGTCGTCCTTGCAGGAATCAAAATCGCCGATTATGACCTGAGGCGTAATACCTGCCATTCGCGCGTAGGTATACCCTCTGTCCGCGCAGAGCACAAAAGCGTCAGACGGAATGTTTTTTCTGATAAAATCGATATCGGGCGATGGCGCGCCGGCGATAATGTAAGCATTCAGGTGTTTTTGAACTGCCATGGTTTCAAATCCTTCACTTCATTGTACATGGCCACGTAGCTTTTATGGCGTGACGGGTGTATTTTTCCTTCGGTAACCGCCGCCAGAACGGCGCAGCCTTTTTCACAGGTATGCGCGCAGGAGGTAAACTGACAGTGTCCGAGATACTCGCGAAATTCAGGAAAACAGTATTGCAGCTGCTCCTTGTCAATCATTTCATATCGCTGCAAATCCACCGTGGAGAAGCCGGGTGTATCGGCAACATAACATCCGTTTTGTTCAAAAAGCTCCACCACACGCGTAGTGTGTCTGCCTCTTCCGAGTTTTTCACTGATTTCACCGGTAGGAAGTTCCAACGACGGAAAGAGCATATTAAGCAACGTGGACTTTCCGACGCCGCTGTTGCCGGTAAAGGCGCTGACCTTGCCGCGCAGCAGAGAGAGTAGTTCCTGCGCTTCGTCCGCGCTGTCCGGAGATACCTGAAAGACCGCGATGTCAGCGGTACGGTAAATTTCCGCCGCCTCGTCGCCGTTTTTGATATCGTTTTTGGAGATGACAATCACAGGCTGCATCCGGTTGTTGACTGCGGCTGCGGTCATTTTGTCGATAACGGCAAAATTCGGCAGCGGATCCACAGTAGAACAGACAATCACCAACACGTCGATATTGGCGAGTGCCGGACGCTTCAGCTTATTTTTCCTCGGCAAAATCTCCTCGATGGCACAATAACCGTCATCGGGCACGGAAATCCGTACCCGATCGCCGACAACAGGAGAGCTGCCATGTTTGCGGAAGCTTCCCCTTGCTTTACATTCATACACGACGCCGTCGCAGCGGACATAATAGAATCCGCCGACGGCTTTCATTAAAATGCCTGTTAGTTCCCTCATACTCAGTTAATCACATACTCCTGACTGTCATCAGAGGATTCGACAGGCGCTTCGGTAACAGGTGCTTCGGTATAAGGCGCTTCGGTGTAGGGAGCCTCGGTAGGAGGCTGTGTCGGAGCGCTGTACTCATGAGTAACGGTGTTGATTACCGCTCCCTGCGAGAAGTCGATGGTATACTCGCGGTAAATCTGGCTGTCGAGTTGCACAATAATATTTGATGTACCCGCGCCTTCAAATTTGAGTGTGCAGGTGCTGTTATAGGCAGGGATAAGGGTTTTGGACTGAGAGCTGTCAATCGCGCCGTCCACAATAACGGTCATATTGACAGAGCCTTCAACATAGGTTGGCAAGTCAACATAGACCTCCACCGTACGCTTGTCGCCCTTACCGGTGCTGACATTGAGGGTTACAACCGTACCCTTCTCCACCTTGCCGTAAGGCAGCGGCGAGGAGGAAATAACCGTGTCCTTGGTTTCTTTGCTTTCATCGTCATAGTTGACTTCAACGGTTAAGCCGAGACCTTCGAGCTTCTCCTGCGCCTCAGCGAGATTCATGCCGAGAATCGCGGGGATTTCCGCGTTTTCGGCACGGGCGCCGTTGGCAATATAGACATACACTGTTGAGCCGATAGTTTCTTTCGCGCCTGCGGCGGGAAATGTATCAATCGTATAGCCCTTGGGGGTTTTTGTATTTTCAACGTAGATAATCTGCGGAATCAGATTTTTATCCTTCAGCGCACGCATTGCATCCGCTTCGGAATAGTTGGTGACAAAGGGAACGGTCATTTCAGTATCCGTGCCGTTGACAACCAGCGTAATGGACGAACCTGATTTGATTTTCATGGATCCGGCAGCAGGCTCCTGCGAAAGAATCGTGCCGACCGGCTTGCTTTCATCGTATTTGCTGTTGATTTCAAAAACAAAGTTCTCCGGATTGTCTTCGTTCGCCTGTACGAGCGTCTTGCCGACATAATCCGGCACCTCAACATCCTTTGTCTGATTGGAGTTGAACGCCTGAATCAATGCCAGCGCGAAAAATACAATGCAGACGGAGAGTGCGGCAATCAGTACGCCCTTGATGACATAGTAAACAGGGCTATGCTCACGAATCGCCTCTTCCTCATCCTCAAACTCATCGTCTTCTACACGGATGCGGTTGACACCGCTTTCCTCCTTCTGCGCATCACGGATATTGGTGACGTGCTTGGTAGGCTGGTTATCGACAAAGGCGTTGCCGTAATCAAAGACAATGGACGGATTGAGACGGAAGCGCTCCAATTCGCTGAGCATTTCCGCGGCAGAGGTGTAACGGTCGGCAGGCTGCTTCTGCATCGCCTTCATTGTAATCTGCTCCAAACCGATGGGAATGGCAGGATTGACCTCGCGCGGACGCTTGGGAACAGACTGCAGCTGCATCAATGCAACGGATACAGCCGTATCGCCGTCAAAGGGCAGCTTGCCGGTGAGCATTTCATAGAGCATGACGCCGACAGAGTAGATATCGGTTTTGCCGTCAGTCACATCGCCGCGTGCCTGCTCCGGCGCGATATAGTGCACCGAACCGATTGCCTGATCAGTCATGGTGCGTGTCGCCTTGTCGGAAAAACGCGCGATGCCGAAGTCAGTCACCTTGATGGTGCCGTCCTGCAGCAGCATAATATTCTGCGGCTTGATGTCGCGGTGAACGATGCCGCACTCATGCGCGTGCTGCAGGGCTTTCAGAATCTGGGTGGTGAGGTGGAGCACATCCTTCCACTCGATAATGCCCTGACGCTCAATATACTCCTTGAGCGTCACGCCGTCAATGTACTCCATAACAATATATTGAATCATATCGCCGAAGCTGACGTCATACACCTTGACAATGTTGGGGTGCGAAAGCATGGCGATTGCCTTGGATTCATTTTTGAAACGACGGATAAACTCCTCGTTGTTGAGGTACTCATCCTTCAGAATTTTTATGGCGACCTCGCGATCGTCAACCGTGTCATTACAACGGTAGACATTTGCCATACCGCCGACGCCGATCAGCTCGTGAATTTCATAGCGTCCGTCAAGACGCTTGCCGATATATTTATCCATTTGAGCGCCTTCCTTTCTCAGTAAATTACCGTAACGGTAATGTTATCACTGCCGCCGTCCGCCTTGGCGCGGTCAACCAATTTATTAATCAGACTGTCACCGCGGTTTTCGTGGCAGATTTTAACCATGTCGCCAGTGGTGACGTGGTTTGAGAGACCGTCTGTACAAATGAGAAGCACGTCTCCGTAGATGAAGTTCGCCTCAATATAATCCAGACGAACCGAGGTTTTGATGCCGAGCGCACGTGTGATGAAGTTCTTGTTGGGATGATGCTGCGCCTGCTCATAAGTCAGCTCACCGCGGCGCACCATTTCCTGCACCACCGAATGATCCTCTGTCAGCTGCTTGATTTTGCCGCCGCGGATAGCGTAGGTGCGGCTGTCGCCGACGTGAACAACATGAACAGTGGTGTCCTTCACAAAGACAAACTCACAGGTAGTGCCCATGCCGGCAAGCTCGGGATCCTTCGCCTGCAGCTCAAAGACACGGAGGTTGGCGTTCATCACAATTTCCGCCATCAGCTCGCCAATCTGATCCTTTGTCATATCATCCTTATAGAGATCGGTAATCTTGGTGCTGATGTATTCGACAGCGGTGGCGCTGGCGATATTGCCGCCGTTGGCACCGCCCATACCGTCACAGACGACCGCCCATACACAGCTGGGAGAAATAACTCCGAAGCGGAAATCATCCTGATTCTGAGCGCGAACCAAGCCTATGTCGCTTTTGCTGAATACTTCCAAGTTATTTATCCTCCTTCTTCATTTGATTTCTTCTCAGCTGACCGCAGGACGCGTTGATGTCACTGCCGAGGGTTCGCCGCACCGTCGCGGCTATCCCCTTTTCAGCCAGTATATGTACAAAAGACTGCTGTCTTTCGATTTTGCTTTTTCGGTAGCCCGTCCCTTCGACAGAATTGACGGGAATAAGATTAACGTGACAGTTCATGCCGCTGAGCCGCTGCGCAAGCTCCTGCGCACAGTCATCGCTGTCGTTGACGCCGCTGATCATCGCGTACTCGAAAGTGACGCGTCTGCCGGTTTGGTCAAAATAATCGCGGCAGGCTTTCAGCAGGATGTCCATCGGATAGACCTTTGCAACAGGCATGGTACGCGCACGGATTTCATCATTCGGCGCGTGCAGCGAAACCGCGAGGTTAATTTGAAAGCGGTATTGCGCTAACTCGTATATTTTCGGCACAATACCGCAGGTGGAGAGCGTAATGTGCCGCGTGCCGATGTGGAGACTGTCCTCGGAGGACACTAACTGAATAAACCGGACAACATTTTCAAAATTATCAAGCGGCTCGCCCATTCCCATCAGGACAATGTGCGAGATACGCTCCTGCAAATCCTTTTGCGCCGCCTCAATCTGCGCCAGAATTTCGGACGCGGTCAGCGACCGTGAAAAACCGCTTTTGCCCGTAGCGCAGAAGGCACAGCCCATTTTGCAGCCAACCTGTGTAGACACGCAAATGGATGTACCGTGGCGGTAGCGCATAACGACCGCCTCGACATATTCGCCGTCGGCAAACGCAAAAAGGTACTTCACTGTTTTATCATACCTTGAAACAAACTTTTTTTCAATAGTTGCAACAGAAATGTAACAACTATTTTGTATCAGTCCGCGCAAATCCGCAGGAAGATTTTTCATCTCATCAGCGGAGACAACACCCTTTTTCAGCCAGTCGGCAATTTGTGCGGCGCGAAATTTCGGAAAGTTGTGCGCGAGAACAAATTCTGTCAGCTCCTCGCGCGTCATGCTTTTGAGGTCGGTTTTCATCATCACAGCGACCTCCTTGTAAATGCCGCAAAGTAAAAGCCATCGGTATGGGCGGTATGCGGCATCAGGATAATTTCCCAATCCTGTTCATCAATCGCGTGTGTCACGCCATCGGGCAGCTGCAGCGTCACGCCCTCAAATTCCGGATGCTCACGAAGAAAACGCGCGGTAACATCGTGGTTTTCACGCGGATTGAGGGTACAGGTGGCGTAAACCAGCCGACCGCCGACCGCAAGGTACGAAGCACTGCGACAAAGTATCGCGTACTGGGTGTCGGGGAGCTCCGTTTCGGTCAAGCCTTTTTTATAACGAATTTCCGGTTTGCGGGAAAGGATGCCCAGTCCCGAGCAGGGAACGTCACAGAGAATGCGGTCGGCCTGCGGCAAAGGCAGCCCGACGACAGCGTCTCGCACAGACGCCTGCACAATATCGAGACCGAGCCGCTTGGCGCCGCTTTGCATCAGGCGCACCTTGTGTTCGTATAAATCAAACGCCAACACCTTGCCGCGGTTTTGCATCCGTTCGGCGGCAGTGAAGGCTTTGCCGCCCGGAGCGGCACAGACGTCGAGCAGCACATCGCGCGGCTGCGGATTGAGAGCGGACACGCAAAGCTGCGAGGACGCGTCCTGCACATGGAACAGGCCTGCTCGGAACGCTTTCAGCTTTTCCAGATCACCGGTATGGCTGAGGGTGAGCGCGTCAGACAGAAAGCTGATTTTTTCCGCCTGCACGCCTTCTTCGGCGAGCCTGGCAATCAGGCTGTCGGCGTCGGTGCGCAGGGTGTTGACACGCGCGCAAATCGGAGGTCTGCCGCTGAGATGCAGCAGAAGCTGTTCCGTATTGGATTCTCCGTAAGCATCCAGCCAAAGCTTCACAAGCTCGCGCGGGGCGGAATATCGGATAGAAAAATAAGCGATTTTGTCCGTTTCATCGGGCAACCGGTATTTTACCTCAGCACGGGTAATGCCGCGCAAAATGCCGTTGATAAAGCCGGCAGAATGTTGCAGACGGTTTTTCTTGGCAAGGTTGACGCTTTCGTTGACCGCCGCAGAATCCGGCACCTTATCCATAAATAACAGCTGCAAAATACCCATGCGTAAAATGATTTTTGTCTTTAATTCAATTTTCCTTAAAGGAATTTTAGAATACTGCCGTATGATTTCATCCAGTGTAATCTGCCGTTCCAGCACGCCGTAAACCAGCGCGGACACAAAAGAAGCGTCCACGGCGCTGAGACGGTTTTCGCGAATCGCGTTGGCAAGCGCAAGGTTGGAATACGCCTGTTCCTGTTCAATTTTCAGCAGTATTCTGAGCGCGACGCTCCTTGCGTTAGCCATAGCTCCTCCTGTGATGATTATCCGATGATATCTCCGACGGACAGCGGATGACCTGCCAAAAACGCGGCGGCAGTCATTCGCTTTTTGCCCTCGGGTTGTACTTCCAACAGCTCCACCGCGTCCTGACCGCAGGCGATAATAAGCGGTTTCACGCTGAGCACGGTGCCGGGCTTGCCGCTGCCGCCGGTGAAGCGCGAGGTGTGCACCTTCAGACGCTTGCCTCCGATTTGCGTAGTGGCGACAGGCCACGGAGAAAGTCCGCGAACCTGGTTATGCACAACTGTCGCCGGCTGAGAAAAATCAATCGGACAACGAGATTTATCCAGCTTCGTTGTGTAGGTAGCAAGAGCGTCATCCTGTTTTTTGGGCGTCAGCTCTCCCCTTTGAAGCTGTTTTAGCGTGGTGAGTATCAGCTCGCCGCCGAGCACGGCAAGACGATCGAACAGCTCACCGGAGGTTTCGTTTTGACCAATGGGCGTTTCGGCGGTCATGAGGATGTCACCGGTATCCAGTCCGACATCCATCAGCATCGTGGTGACGCCGGTGACGGTTTCTCCGTCGAGCACTGCCTGCTGAATCGGCGCGGCTCCGCGATACTTCGGCAGCAGCGAACCGTGAATATTGACACAGCCATAGCGCGGAATGTCAAGCACCGCCTTGGGAAGAATCTGACCATAAGCGGCAACGACAATGCAGTCGGGATTTAATTCTTTTACGGAACTAATCGCGCCCTCGGTTTTCATGGATTCCGGCTGAAACACCGGAATACCAAGCTTTTGCGCACAAACCTTGACGTCCGGCGGTGTGAGAACCGCTTTTCTGCCCTGCGGCTTGTCGGGCTGGGTAAAGACACCGACGACCTCATGCTGCTTTGCAATCTGTTCGAGGGCAGGCACGGCGAAATCGGGGGTGCCCATATAGACAATTCTCATTGATTATCCATCTCCTCAACTTCCTCGGGAGTCAGAATGCGTTCGGCGACATCCTTAAACACAACGCCGTTGAGATGGTCGATTTCGTGGCAGAACGCCTTGGCAAGCAGTTCTCTTCCCTCCATCGTGAATTCTTCACCGTTTCTGTCCCGCGCCTTGACGCGCACATAGTCAGGACGCTTGGTGATGGCCCACTGTCCGGGGAAGGAAAGACAGCCCTCCAAGCCCTCCTGCTCGCCGCTGAAGGCTATAATTTGCGGATTGACCAACTCAATGACGCCTTCACCGACGTCAATCACGACAACGCGGCGCAAGATACCGACCTGCGGAGCGGCAAGACCGACGCCGTTCGCCTTGTGCATGGTTTCCGCCATGTCCTCAAGCAAAATGCTGAGCTTTCTGTCAAACTTTTCAACGGGACGGCAGCGTTTTTGAAGAATCGGGTCGCCGTCCTTTACAATATTTCTGATTGCCATAGTTAACCTCTTAAGGGCACCTCTAAAAATATAGGGTTGTTCAGAGGTGCATATATTTTATTGTAGATTATTGTCAAAACGACGAAGTCATACTGACGTATAACGAGGAGTTTTGGCAAGAAGTTGCTGTGAAAGATGTGTACCTATGGGCAGCTTAATATTTTTAGAGTTGCCCTTAACACATCAGCGCGTTCATATCGGCGTAAATGGTGATTTTCCTAAAATCCTTTTCTTCACCAAAGCCGAGCAGCGCATCGGAAAGCAGCGCACGGAACTCGCGGTTATTTTTACATTTTATAATCAGTTTATAGCGGTATTTGTTGCTGACCTTGACCACCAGCGCCGGTGAAGGTCCTAATATTCGCAGCGGCAACGCCGGATGCTCTGTCCTCGCAAGTCCGGCAAAGATATCGAGAAAGCGTCCGGCAGCCCGCAGTGTGAGCTGCTGGTTTTCACCGACAAAGCCGATCAGACAGATATCCGCAAAGGGCGGATAGAGCATCATTTCGCGCATTTTAATTTCGGTTTCATAAAACGCCTCGTAATCCTGCCGTGCCGCCATCCCGATAATCAGGTTGTCGGGGGTATAGGACTGGATGACCGCCATGCCCTTGACCGCGCCTCTGCCGCTCCTGCCAACCACCTGCGTAAGCAGCGAAAACGCGCGCTCGTAGCTGCGGTAGTCATCGGCATAAAGAGCGTGGTCGGTATTGAGGACGCCAACCAAGGTGACGTTGGGGAAATCCAAGCCCTTGGCGACCATTTGCGTACCAACCAAAATATCGTACTCACCGCGTGAAAAAGCGGTAATCATCTTTTCATAGGACGCCTTGGAGGACGTTGCGTCTGTATCCATGCGCAGAATCCGCGCGTCCGGAAAGATGCCGGCAAGCTCCTGCTCCGCCTTTTGCGTGCCTGTACCGCCAAGGCGCAGGCTGCGGCTGTGGCAGGTGGGACACTCGCCGACAAAAGGCACGGAATAGCCGCAGTAATGGCACATCAGGCGGTTGTTGCGGCTATGATAGGTCAATGAGATGGAGCAATTGGGGCAGCTGACGCTGTCACCGCATTTTGTACAGGCGACATAGGAATTGTGTCCCCTTCGGTTGAGCAGCAGAATACTCTGATAACCATGCGCCAGATTATTTTCAAGTGCTTCGAGCAGCACTTGAGAGAATCCGGAGGTGTTGCCGTTTTGCAGCTCAAGGTTCATATCCGCCGTGACGACCTCCGGCAGCTGTGCCGTGCCGTAACGGTGTTGGAGTACATTCAGGGAATAGCGTCCGGTTTGCGCGTAATAGTAGGTTTCCACGCTGGGTGTCGCGGAGCTGAGCACCAACAGCGCCTTGTCGCGGTAACAACGGTACATAGCGATTTCTCGCGCGTGATAGCGCGGCGTGCTCTCGGATTTATAGCTATACTCCTGCTCCTCATCCATAATCACCAGTCCGACCTGCTCAAACGGCGCGAAAACCGCGCTGCGCGTACCGATGACAATTTTTGCAAGCCCCTTTTTCACACGCTTGTACTCATCCAGCCGTTCGCCGAGAGACAGGGCGCTGTGAAACACGGCGATACTGTCACCAAAGCGCTTGGTGAACAGTGAAACAAACTGCGGCGTGAGGGAAATTTCCGGCACCATCACAATAATGCCCTTGTCCTCGCTGAGCACGCGTTCAATCAGTTTCATAAAAACGCTCGTTTTGCCCGAACCGGTTACGCCGTACAACAAGCTGACGTGCGGCTTTTCATCGCGATACTCGGCATACAGATTGTCACAGGCACGCTGCTGTTCGTCCGAAAGAACCAAATCGCCGAGAGTATCATCGGCAGCACGGTCGTCAATGCGAAAAACCTCCTCATCAAAGAGAACCAGCACACCTTTTTTGACGAGCGCGTCCAATACGGCGGAGCTGACACCGGTGAAGTAGCGTATCTCCTTGACGGAAACGGCACCGACGGTTTGCAGCAGCTCCACCACCGTTTCCTGTTTCGGCGTAAGCTTCAGTGATTCATCGCGGTTGGGCGCGAGCGCCGCCATCTTCATCACCGCGTCGCTGACACGGCGGAACGCCTCCTCGGATTTATACAGCAAACCGTCGCGCACCATTTCGTCCGGCACGTGGCTGTCGCGCATTCCGAAATCATCCAGCAGCTTTTCCAGCCGCACAGGCTTGCGCTTGACAAATAAGTAGTTATAAATCCGCTGTTTTTCCTCGTCTAAAATGGACGCACCGTCCTCGGCACGCAC
>JAFUUV010000136.1 GCA_017471345.1 Ruminococcus sp. | reverse complement strand
TTATCAGCAAGATTGCTTCGGAAACGGAGGCGAAAAATGCCGGCTCAACCGATACATGAGGATTTTGGAGAAAAGATAGGCGGTGCGAAAAAAGACTTATGGAGCGCCCGCGGCCTTTATGCTGACGACCTCGACGAAATGAACGAGCGCGAGGCGGACAAGTACGTAAAGAAAGACAATATATGGAAAAAACCAAATTATCAGGCTATGCTCGACGACGGCATACCGCTCGGCGTTGTTTTCTACATTAAAAAGGTTCGCGACGCGGTTCCTGCCTCTCCCCGTTATTACCGCGCTTATGATTACGAGGAACGGACATATCAGCAAAAGCAGTATATTACGACCATTCGTCAGCTTCAAGAGGTCATGGAAAAGGTTCGCACCGTTGAGGACGCAAAAAACGCCTTTGCGAATTTCTATATTCATAACGCGTATATCCGCACCGCTCAGGATTGGCGCGGCAGAACAGAATATACGCGGACAAGCAATTATACCCACAACCCGGCTCTAACGGATAATTTGTTTCACACCATAAAAATCACTTCGGATATTCAATTTGAGTATGATTTTGTCCGCAAAGCCAAAGAGGCGCAATTTCTTGTCCCTAAGGAGCAGAAAATACCGCGCGGCTACGGTCTCCACCTTTACGACGGCAAAGGCTACTCGCGTAGAGGCGACTGGAAGGAAGGTACCTATTATGTCACCAAAGGTCACCATATTTTGAAAACCAACATTGAGACGCGTGATGAAGCGCTGCGCTGGGTACAGGAATACGCAAAAAGCCGTACCAAAAGCGGCAAGCAGCGATTTGTCCCTCCGCAACTTGCTTTCGTAACGCGGAAAGGTCCCGATTTCAGAAACGGTCAGGAGATTGTCGGTCAGCATTATCTTGATACCTTCGGCTTTCGCGGTGGTGAATTTGGCAACTGGCTGAACCAAAACGACCGTCAAGCCTCCCTCAACATGAGCTTTGAAGCCTTAAAGGATTTAGCGGCGGCACTTCATATTTCAGACAAAGATATTGCTTTCGGCGGCACGCTGGCGATTGCCTTCGGCGCTCGCGGAAGTGGTAACGCGGCGGCGCACTATGAACCGTTGCGGAAGGTCATTAACCTTACCAAAATGCACGGCGCAGGTTCCCTCGCCCATGAATGGTGGCACGCGCTGGATGATTATCTCGGTGGATTGAAGGGCGCTGACGGAATGTTGTCCGAAAACGCAAGGCGATATGAACCTATGCGCAAGCTGATTCAGGCGATTACCACAAAGCCCGAAACCTATGAGCAGGCAAAAGCGCGCACCGAAAAAAGCAATGAAATTCAGATAAAAAACGCGACGTCGTGGGTTGATTCGCTTATGAAGCGGGCTGTGGAGAGGGCAAACGATCCGGCTGTATCGGAACAGTACGCGGCGGCAAAGACAGCATTTTTATCCGGAGTTGAGGGCAGCGTAGAAAGATTAAGCGGTTTGAGAAAGCAGATTACCGGTCACGTTATTCCGAAAGAAGATAGAAACACGCTGCATTACTACGAAAGCCGTATGCGGGATATTCATAATCAGACAGAGCCGGTTATCGGGCGCGTCCAGACGGACTATTATAAAAACTCAAAAAAGATGGGTAGTATAGCTGAGAGGGACGGCAGCTATTGGGAAAGCGAGGTTGAAATGACAGCGCGCGCTTTTGCCTGTTATATCAAAGACAAGCTGCCTTATCAGTCTGATTATCTTGTCGGTCACGCCGAGAGCTGTGTCGGCTTATATACGGATAAAGACGGAAACACGCAGGTTGTCAAGGCTTATCCCGAAGGTGAAGAACGCAAAGCAATCAACGCCGCTTTTGATAATTTGATTGCGGAGCTGAAAAAAGAGCTTGTTTTCACTCATACGGAGGAAACGCCCTCGCTCCCTCTTGCCAAAGCTCATACCGCGCAGCAGCTATCTATGTTTGACGAGGTGAAGCCCTCTGTGCTTGGACAGCTTGCGGCGGCGAAAACCACGGTCAAGCCTCCTTCCTCTCCTGTTAAAAAACAGGAACAATCTTTATAGGTGGTGATTATTTGTCAGAAGAAAAAGATTCCGCGCTGATAAAAAACGATATGCTTTTACCCGGCAGTCACATAAAGTTAGACCACTTCTTGTACCCCAAAGAGTATGATATTTCGGAGTTGTTGGATAAAAGCGTTGAAGAAGTACGCAAGCTATATAACGAAAGCGTAAGAAAAGAAGAAAGCATGTACGAGGCTCTGCAAGCAGGTTTGAGGGCATGGAAACAAGACGCGGCGCAAACGCAGAAACTGCAATTAGCGCTGAACTACCTTGAAATCGCTCCTGTCGAGCATACCGGCAACCAATGGAGTGAGGATAAAAACGGCGTATGGACAATCAGTAATTTAGTTTATAAGATGACATATAAGCTGTCTGAAAATCCAAAATGGAATTTATGGAGCGCCAAGCCTCTTAATGACCGTTGGTTAGTAGAATGGAAAGTCATTACTAATTCACCCAAGGTCGGAAATTGTGGCTATGTGGCAGGTCAAAAGCGTAAATTTGAAGATCGCGCCACTGCGGAAAGCTATTTGAACGGAAGAATTCGTGCATACGCAAAGTTATTTACCGAGCTTTCACCCCCTGTTCCAGAAAATTATAAAGTGTTTTTTATGGAAAGCGGTCATATTTTACCCGGGTACAGGATAGAAGGACAAGAACAGCACCAAAATAAAACCTCGGTGCTCAATCAGCTCAACGAGGCGAAATCACAGCAAAAGGCGGCTCCGGCTACGCCTTCAAAAAAGAAAACAGAGCCGGAGCTTTAATATATGGAGGACTTATTGAGAAAAGAAAAATACTACGGCGTATTTGATTACGATGATGAACTGACGCCCGGCGTTGAGTTAAAAATCGGTCATACCGTAGTACAGGATTTTTTGGGTGAGCAATTAGATTTAACTCCCATTATCGGCTTGGGTTCGGAAGTTCTCTCAAAAGCCAGAGAGCAGATCATTGAAGCGGAGAAGATGATTTTTTCAAAAATCAGGGATTCAATCCGTGAGTGGGAGCGTCAGGCGGCAATTACAAAAACGTATAGCCGCGCTTTGGAATATTTGAACACTCACGCTGTTTCCCATACGTCGAATCAATGGATTCACGAGGACTATCATGACCGTGATACAATCAGCAATATGGTTTATGAAATGTCCGTGTCTGTGTGGGAAGAAACAAAATATGACCGCGCTGCACAAGAGTCTGTACCTGTCGCATGGTATGTTACATGGGATTTTGATATGCGCTCGCCAAAGCACGGCCATTGTGTTGAAATCGCAGGTCAAAGACGAAAACGCTACACCGATAAAGCGGCTGCAGAAAAATATATTGAAGGCCGCAAGAAAGCCTTTGCGCATTATTTCAAGGAAATCTCACCGCCGATACCGCAGGAATACGCTGAGTATTTCAAGGTGAACGGCGTACTGCTGCCCGGATATACGATTGAGGGGCAAGAGCCTGAACAATCAACCAAAACAGCCGCCGAGATTATCAGTGAGATAACCGGCGGCGATTCTATATCTACAACACAAAAGCCTTCCGTCCTGAAAAAGCTGGCGGAAAGCAAAACAGATAAATCGGCTCCCTCTGCCGGAGCCAAAAAGAAGGAGGAACAAAGTTTATGAAAGTTTTAATGGTCGAACCTGGCAAGGTTCCATACGAAAAAGAAATCGGCGACGGTTTGAAAGCGCTGCAGGATGCTGTCGGCGGCTATATTCAGGCGGTTTATCCCTATGAGGATCCTGTTGCGCTGGTGTGCAACGAGGAAGGTAAGCTGGAAGGGCTGCCGCTTAACCGCGCACTCCGAACCGAGGACGGCGAGATTTATGATATTATAGCCGGAAACTTTTTCATCTGCGGACTTGGAGAAGAAAACTTTTGCAGTATTTTGCCTGAGCTTTCCGAGAAATTTAAGGAAGAATTTAAGCACCCGGAAACATTCACCAAACTATTTGGAAAGATTATGGCTGTAAAGGAACCTGTTCCCGGTGAGGACGCTTCCGGCAAAGCGCACAAAGGACCTGAATTGTAATGCTGATGGCGGTAAACGGTCCGTATGTGTTGACCGTGCAGCATGACGACTTCTTTCCAAATCCGCGGCGGGACGGAGAAAACTTTGGAACAATGACCTGTTTTCACCGGCGTTATCAAATCGGAGACGAACACAAGTATTTTTGCTCGGACGATCTTCTGGAAGATTTGTTTATTAAGGCTGCCGGCGGCGGTGAAAAAGGCAAACAAAAATATGACGCTTTAATGGATAGCTTTGACCTTCACCCAGGTACAACGGAGCAACTGCGCGCACTCAGCCGTGCGCTGATGGCTGAAATTGAAAAAGCCTATGTGGTACTGCCGGTATATGCGCTCGATCATGGCGGTTTATCCGTCAGCACCAAAAGTTTTAACGATCCGTGGGACAGCGGGCAAACAGGTATTATCTATACTTCCTATGATAAAATCCGTGAGGAATTTGACGTTGAAAAGGTTACGCCTGAAATCCGTCTCCAAGCGGAAAATATGCTAAACGACGAGGTTGAGGCTTACAATGACTATTTGCACGGCGAGTGCTACGGCTTTGAATTATATAAAGACGGCGAGCTGCAGGACAGCTGCTGGGGCTTCATCGGAAGTATCGACAAGGCTTGTCAGGACATTGCAGACTATCTCCCCGATAACTGCAAGGCTATGACCTCTAAACTATCCGGGGTTACCGAACCGGCTTCTTTGATAAAGGTTTTGATGAAGCACGCGCGGATTCAGGTTGAACAGGCGGTTAAGGATCACGAACACCAACCGCGTCAGAAATCACTTGACGCAATATTAAGTTAATGAAGGAGGAATAATTTGCAGGAAGAAATCGACCAGCGAACAGTGTCTATTACTGTTCAGGCGGCAAAGCTGTCGGGACGTGTGCTGAAAACCGCTATTACGGCGGCGCTTCAAAAAATGCAGCAACAGCGCCACTCGGTTAAAGCAGGCCGCAACAGCCTGAAACGGCTTGCAGGACACGATGGCGGTATGAACACGATAGAAGTTTCGGGACGTATTCGCTCTTTTGAACGGTATGCCCGAAAACATCAGGTTCGCTATCACATAGAAAAAGAAGTCGGCTCCAAGCCTCCGCGCTGGACGGTGTATTTCAAGGCAAATCAGGCGGACGCTCTGACCGCAGCCTTTAAGGAATACACGCGAATGGATTTGGAACGCGCTGAAAAGCCGTCGCTTATTGCGCAGCTTCACAAGTTTACGGAGCTTGTCAAGTCAATCGGCAAGGACCGCGTTCGTAATAAGGAGCACGGAGGTCCCGAACGCTGAGTAAAAATGACATTATCCGAAAGTATATCATACCAAATTCACCTTATCTGATATTTGTCTGGCTTTTCGCAAAGCTCGGCGAGGTGATTCGGCTCGCGCCCGGCGCTGACGCTTCACACAAAATGCTGGGGCTCACGCAGGGCTTTTCGGACGCCTTCGGGCATTTTCTGCCGTCGGCATGGATTGACCTGCTGATTGGTATTTGCGGCGCCGCAATACTGCGGTTAGTCGTATATATCAAAAGCAAGAACGCCAAGAAATACAGAAAAAATGTTGAATACGGCAGCGCGCGTTGGGGCAATAAAAAGGATATTGCGCCATATATGGACGCGGATTTTTTCAACAACATTATTCTCACTATGACCGAGGGACTTATGCTGTCGGGCAGGCCTAAAAATCCTGCCTTTGCCAGAAACAAAAATGTGCTGGTAGTCGGCGGTTCCGGCTCCGGCAAGACAAGGTTTTTCATTAAACCAAATCTTATGCAAATGCACAGCTCCTATGTCATTACCGATCCGAAAGGAACGGTGCTGATTGAGTGCGGCAGGCTGTTACAGCGCGGAGCACCAAAGCGGGATAATAATGGAAACGTCATGCGAAATAAGCAGGGCAAAATCATTTATGAGCCGTACAAGATACGGGTTTTTAATACAATCAATTTTTCAAAATCCATGCACTTCAATCCGTTTGCTTATATTCACAGCGAAAAGGATATTTTGAAAATTGTTACTACCCTGATTGCCAACACCAAAGGCGAAGGCAAGGCGGGTGATGATTTTTGGGTAAAGGCGGAAACGCTGCTTTATACCGCGCTGATCGGATATATCTACTATGAAGCGCCGAAGAATGAGCAGAATTTTGCTACGCTGGTTGAAATGCTCAACGCTATGGAGGTTCGTGAGGACGACGAAAATTTCAAAAACGCGGTTGACCTTCTGTTTGACGCTTTGGAGCAAAAGGATTCCGACCATTTCGCTGTCAGACAGTATAAAAAGTATAAGCTGGCGGCAGGCAAAACGGCAAAATCCATTCTGATTTCTTGTGCGTCGCGTTTGGCTCCCTTTGACATAAAAGAGGTCAGAGAGATTACCATGTACGACGAACTGGACTTGGATATGCTCGGAGACGAGCGGACGGCGCTGTTTCTGATCATGTCCGATACTGACGGCACTTTTGCGTTTCTTATCAGCCTGATTTACTCTATTCTGTTCAACAGACTGTGTGAGCGCGCCGATGACGTGTACGGCGGACGGCTGCCAATCCATGTGCGCTGTCTGATTGACGAGGCGGCAAATATCGGTCAAATCCCCAATCTGGAAAGGCTAATGGCGACAATCCGTTCAAGAGAGATTTCCGCTTGTCTTGTTTTGCAGGCGCAGAGCCAGCTCAAAGCCTTGTATAAGGATAATATGGACACAATTATCGGTAACTGCGACGCGAGCTTGTTTCTCGGCGGCAAGGAGGAAACCACGCTGAAAAGCTGGAACTCTTTACTTGGCAAAGAAACGATTGACCTCTATAACGAGAGCGTCACCAAAGGTACGCAGGAAAGTCACGGCCAGAATTATCAAAAGCTCGGTAAGGATTTAATGTCAATGGACGAAATTGCCGTTATGGACGGCGGAAAATGTCTGCTGCAAATCCGCGGCGTGCGACCGTTTCTGTCAAACAAGTATGACATTACAAAACACCCCAACTACAAGTTTCTGTCGGACTACAATCCGAAGAACGCTTTTAATATAGAAGAATTTTTATCTACTCGTCTGAAGCCGAAAGAGGACGAGCAGTACATCAACTATGAAATCAGCGCCGAGGAATTGGCGCAACTCTCGCAATAACAAGGAGGTTTTTATTTGAGAATACGGGATTCTCCTAAAAAAAGTGTAATCATTTGCTTGCATTTGATTACAATATAGGCTATAATAGTATTAAGAAAGGAAGTGCTATTATGGCAAGTTCATTAGTTCAATTTCGTACAGATGATACGGCAAAACTCAAAGCAATCAGTATTTGTGAAAGACTTGGAATTGATTTACCAACGTATATGCGTCTGTGTATCTCCCGGCTGATTCAGGAAAACGGAATTCCTTTTTCGATGAAGTTGGACGGAGAACCTGAAAGCAAAGCATTGAAAGCCATGAAAGCAGCCAGCCGGATTGCCGAAGAAAACGGCATTGCAGATATGACGCTGGATGATATTAATACTGAAATTGCCGAGGCAAGAAAGTAAGGGCGACCAATGAAATATTATACCGTCATTGATACCAATGTTCTTGTTTCCGCAATGCTTAAATGGAATTCAGTACCCGGTAATATTATGGAGCTCGCTTTTAGCGGTCCTATTATTCCTGTGCTCAATGAGGATATTGTCAAAGAGTACCGCGAGGTTTTGTTAAGACCTAAATTTCATTTGACGGAAGAAATTGTAAACGATGTACTCGATACAATAAACGAAAAAGGCATTTATGTTGACGCTGATACCATTGATATTGAGCTGCCCGACCCAAAGGACAGGGTTTTTTATGAGGTTGTCATGGAAAAACGCAAAGAGGAAAACGCATACCTTGTTACAGGCAATATCAAACATTTTCCAACAAAGCCGTTTATTGTGACACCCAGACAACTTTTGGATATTATCTTATCTGATACGGAATGACAATTTACAATTTAATAATCAACCTATCGCCGCCGCTGTGATTACGATTGCGTATTTACAGCGGCGGCTTTTTTGTTTGTATCAAACACACAATTTCACTTTTACTCAGTTTACAAACAAATTACAATCATTGACAAATCAAATTAAATAGGAGGAATTTAATGCAATTTTTTTCAAGCGCTATTGATACCCTGAAAATTCTTGTTATTGCGCTTGGCGCGGGCTTGGGCGCATGGGGCGTTATCAATCTTCTGGAAGGTTACGGCAACGATAACCCCGGCGCAAAATCTCAGGGAATGAAACAGCTCATGGCAGGCGGCGGTATCGCGTTGGTGGGCGCGACGCTGATTCCGCTTCTTTCCGGTCTGTTCGGGTAACACCGTATGTTTATTATCGACCAACTCACCGAATGGATCAAGGAGGGCATGGTTGACGCAATCACGAGCCAGTACGAGGGTATCTTTGAGTCCGTAAACAGTCAGGTTTCGGACGTAGCCACTCAGGTCGGTCAGACACCGCAGGGCTGGAACGGCGGCGTGTTTTCGATGATTCAAACATTATCGGAAACCGTCGTCATACCCATTGCGGGAATGATACTTACCTTTGTGTTGGTATATGAGCTGATTCAAATGATATTGGAGAAAAACAATATGCACGAATTCGACACGTTTAATATTTTCAAATGGATATTCAAAACGTTTGTCGCGGCGTACTTGCTAACCAACTGCTTTACAATCGTTATGGCGGTGTTTGATCTCGCTCAAAATGTCATATCGCAGGGCGCTACCGTGATTACCGGCAACCTCGACGTTGATACCAATATGGATAATCTGCGCTCGCTGCTTGAAGATATGGGCGTTTGGGAGCTGATTGGTCTGTGGCTGGAAACCAACATAATTCATTTGTGCATGTGGATTTTGTCAATCGTCATTTTTGTTATCGTTTACGGAAGAATGATTGAAATCTATCTGACGGTCAGCCTCGCTCCGATTCCGTTTTCTACAATGGCAAACCGCGAATGGGGTCAGATGGGACAAAACTATTTGCGCTCGCTGTTCGCGCTGGGCTTTCAGGGATTTCTTATCCTTGTGTGCGTAGCGATTTACGCGGTGCTGGTGCAAATAATTCCGTCGTCCGACAACATTCATGCGGCAGTCTGGGGTACTGCGGGATATACCGTCCTGCTTTCCTTTGCCCTCTTTAAGACCGGTTCATTATCCAAATCTATCTTTAATGCTCACTAACAAAGGAGGAATTGAATGAGCAAAACCACCGAACAGCCGCGCCTTGACGCCGCGGCAAATAACGACCTGAAAATCGAGGTCAGCGTGCGACCAATCGCTCCCCGAAATAATCTGCTGGGCTTTGCGTCCGTTACTATTAACGACAGCTTTGTTGTTGAGAATTTCCGCGTATGTTCCGGCGAAAAGGGGTTATATGTCAATATGCCCTCTATGCAGGACAGTCAAGGCAACTGGCACGACACTTTTAAACCCATTACTGCCGACGCGCGAAATCTGATTGTTTCCGCAATTATTAACGGCTACGGCGCGGCGATTGATAAAATGCGCGAAACCCTTGACGCTTCACGCGAGGCGACGGAAAAGCCGTCTTTGAAAGGCGCGTTAAAGGATCAGGCTGATAAGGTCAGAAAGCAGCCTGTCAAATCTGCCGGAAAGAGTGAACATAGCCTCTGATGTCCGACAATAAGAAATATAACATTATTTATGCCGATCCACCGTGGCGCTATGAGCAGCGAAAAATACCCGGCGGAGCGGAGCAGCACTATCCTACCATGACGCTTGACGACATTTGCAATCTGCCTGTGGCGCAGCTTGCGGATAAGAACTGCGCCCTGTTTTTGTGGACGACCTTTCCAAAGCTGAAAGAGGCGTTTCAGGTTATCGACGCATGGGGCTTTCAATATCGTACCCTCGCTTTTCTTTGGTTGAAGCAGAACCGAAAAGCCGACACATGGTTTTACGGTATGGGCTTTTGGACGCGCTCAAATGCCGAGGTCTGTCTGCTTGCGCTCAAAGGACACCCAAAACGTCAAAACGCGGGGATTCATCAATTTGTTATTGCTCACCTTGAACAGCACAGCAAAAAGCCCGGCGAAGTGCGGGACAAGATAATCAAGCTGATGGGCGATCTGCCGCGCATTGAGCTTTTTGCCCGGGAAAAGACGCCCGGCTGGGACGTTTGGGGCAATGAGGTGGAATCGGATATTATTTTACCCGAAAGGAGCGTGTGATATGGAATATCGCGAAGCCCTGGAAATTCTCAGGAACCGTCTTGATGATAGTCTCACACAGCACGCTGCGGAAACAGACAAAAGCGACATCGGGGAAATCTACAAATTACAGGAATATTCCGAAACTCATTACTATATGAAAGCCGTTCACGACTACACAGCGGCCGAGGTTGAAGCGCTTCTGTCTTTTGTTGACCCTTTGGAGGTTGCCTTTTGGTGCCGGGAAGAAAACACACACGAGGTTGGTTTACCTATCTGCGATATACTCAAAGAGATTAACGCGGATTCGCGTTTTCCGAAGATGATACCGGAGCTTTCTACTGAGGACAAGGTTCACACCCTTGTTATTCGTCTCGGTAAAAATCTCTATGATTATCAGGAAAAACTGAAAACGTGGAGCAATCAACAGTTAATCGATCATTGTGAGGAAATTGCGGCGACAATGGCGGCTTATAAATATATGACAGAAGAATTTGCCAATAACCTGCCGGAGCATATTGCCGATTATTTATTACAGTTTGAAAATCCGCTTGCCGTTCTTTGCGAGCACTGGCCCGAGTGTACTTTGTTTGGCGTGGACGTTATAGCGGATATCAAAGATGAAATAGAGGATTTACAGGCAAAGCGCGAACAGCCGAAATCGGTACACGAGCGGCTGAAAGAGGCTTCACGTTCTGTTCAGGAACAGACAAAATCAGAAAAAAAGCAGCGCGGCGACGGGGCTCGCTGAGCTGTGGAAAGAAGGTGAATTTATGCCCTATGTACCTGTACCGAAGGACTTAACAAAGGTCAAAACAAAGGTTGCTTTCAACCTTACCAAACGTCAGATTATTTGTTTTTCGCTCGGCGGCGTTATCGGTCTGCCGGTGTATTTCCTTACACGTAACGTTATCGGAAACACCGCGGCGGTGCTGATTATGATTGTGCTAATGCTGCCGTTCTTCTTTTTCGCTATGTATGAAAAAGACGGATTGCCGGCGGAAAAGCTGCTGTTTAACCGGCTGCGGTTTATGCTGTGGCCGAGAGAACGGCCGTACAAAACAAATAATCTCTATAAATATTTATCTAAAAAGGAGGTATCGGCTATTGCCAAAAACCAAGCAGCAAGCGGCACAGGAAAAACGATTGCAGCAAAACATCAAGCAGTCAAAGCAGCTCCGCGCCGGCGTTAAGGCAGAGCGCAGGGGCGCCGCGCCGAACCGAAAGCCGTCCTCAAAAAAGGGCGGTTTCTTTGCGCGTTTTTTCGGTGAAGCACCGCAGTCGGTACAGCAAAGTATTCCCTATCAGGAAATGTACCGCGACGGTATTTGCCGTGTGGACGACAAAAAATACACCAAAACCGTGCAATTCTACGACATTAACTTTCAGCTTGCGCAGACAGAGGATCAGGAAATGATTTTCGGTAACTATTGCGATTTTCTCAATTACTTTGATTCTTCTATCAACGTGCAGCTTACCCTTATCAATCAGCGCGCAAATATCAAGGATTTCAACAAGAGCGTTTCCATTGAGCTTGAAGGCGACGAAAACGACGGTATGCGCATTGAGTACGGCGGCATGATTAAAGGTCAGATTAAGAAGGGCAACAACGGTATCGTCAAGCACAAGTATATTACCTTCGGTATTGAGGCGGAGGATTTGCGCAGCGCAAAGCTGAGGCTGGAGCGTATCGAAACGGATATTTTAGCCAACTTCAAAAAGTTTGGCGTGCAGGCGCGTTCTCTTGACGGCAAGGAGCGTTTGGCGCTTCTGCACCGTCAGCTCCACCCCAGCGGTCAGGAAAAGCTCAAATTTGAGTGGGCGGATATTGTGAAAACAGGACTTTCCACAAAGGACTTTATTTCACCGTCCGGCTTTTCTCTTTCAAAGGACGGCAGGAGCTTCCGTATCGGTGCTCATTTTGGTACGGTTTCCTTTATTCAGATTATCGCGCCGGAGCTGACCGACAGATTGCTTGCAGAGTTTTTACAGCTTGACGAAGCAATTACCGTCAATATTCATATTCAGTCTATCAATCAGACCGAGGCGATTAAGAACGTCAAGCGCAAAATGTCCGACTTGCAGAAAATGACGATTGAGGAACAGAAAAAAGCTGTCCGCGCGGGTTATGATATGGATATTATTCCGTCCGACCTCGCCACCTACGGCAAGGACGCCGAAAATCTGTTGACTGATTTGCAGAGCCGTAACGAGCGTATGTTTTTGGTTACGGTGTTGGTTGAAAATATCGCGACCAAAAAATCCAAGCTCAAAAACGATATTTTTTCTTCGGCGGGTATCGCTCAAAAATATAATTGCGCACTGAAAACGCTGGACTATCAGCAGGAGCAGGGCTTTATGTCCTCGCTTGCCCTCGGCGTCAATCAGGTGGAAATTAACCGCGGTCTGACGACAAGCAGCACCGCGATATTTGTTCCCTTTACTACCTGCGAGCTGTTTCAGGAGGGCGAGGCTTTGTATTACGGCCTTAACGCTATTTCCAACAACCTGATTATGGCTAACAGAAAAACGCTGAAAAATCCAAACGGTCTGTTTCTCGGCACACCCGGCAGCGGTAAATCCTTCTCGGCAAAGCGTGAGATTGTCAACGTGTTCCTGCTGACGAAGGACGATATTATCATTGCCGATCCTGAAAACGAGTACGGTGCGCTTGTCAAGCAGTTTGGCAGACAGGGACAGGTTATCGACATTTCTATGAATTCCAATAACTACATTAACCCGATGGATATTAACCTTGACTACTCCGACGACGAAAACCCGGTATCGCTGAAAAGCGATTTTATTCTTTCTCTCTGCGAATTGATGGCAGGCAGCAAGGACGGTTTATCGCCGATTGAAAAGACGGTCATTGACCGTTGCACAAGACTTGTGTACCGCGATTATCTGCAAGATCCGCGGCCGGAAAACATGCCTATTTTGGGCGACCTCTATTCTCTGCTGATGAAGCAGCCTGAACCGGAGGCACAAAGGATTGCTACTTCAATGGAGATGTACGTTAACGGCAGCCTGAACCTGTTTAATCACCGCTCCAACGTTGATTTGAATAACCACCGCGTTATCTGCTTTCAGCTCAAATCAATCGGAAAAGCACTGAAAGAAATCGGTCTGCTGATTATGCAGGACGCCGTTTGGAACCGCGTTACCATTAACCGAGCTCAGCACAAAACGACGTGGTTTTATATCGACGAGTTTCATTTACTGCTGAAAGGTCAGACAGGCGCTTTCTCGGTTGAGATTTGGAAACGATTCCGCAAATGGGGCGGTATTCCGTCCGGCCTGACGCAGAACGTCAAAGATCTGCTGCGCTCGGCGGAAATTGCGAATATTCTGGAAAACAGCGACTTTATCTATATGCTCAATCAGGGCGCGGACGATAAACGGATTCTTGCCGAAAAGCTCGGCATTTCCACGCACCAGCTTTCTTATGTAACGCAGGCGCCGCCAGGCGAAGGTCTGTTATTCTTCGGCAACGTGATTATTCCCTTTGCGGATCACTTCCCGAAGGACACAAACCTCTACCGCATTATGACGACCAAGCCCGATGAAATGATACAGGAGCATGAATAATGAAGCAGGCTTTGACTGGAGGTGATTGCGGTGTCACGCGATATAGATTTTCAACGGGCAAAACATAAGCTGACGGACAACGCGCGGGACGCTCCTTCTCAGGGGCGTTCTTCCTCTTTTAATCAGGGGCGCATCGACAGCCGCGAACGATCAGAGGCTCAGCCCCGACCGGGACAAAAACAAACATCTGTGAATAACAGCAATTTGCAGACTGATACCACCAATACAGATTTGCGGACAAATACCTCACAGGCAAATAATTCCGCTGATTATGAAGAGGAAAGCCTTCCGTCAGTAAACGAACCACGCGAAAAATCCGATTTTTTTCGGCCGCAAATGTCACGCACGCGGACGCATGAGTCGGAGCAGAGACACACCGTTTTACAGCGCGGCAATCGTTATCAGCAGCGTTTCAGAGAAACGGCACAGACAGAAAGCGCGCCGCAAAGTTTTTCCAAGCTGCGGTTTACAGATGACGAGGTTACACCCGAGATTGCAAAAAATCGTCAGTTGGAAAAGGCGCAGGAGCGCGTCGCAAGATTTGAGGAACGTCTGCATAAGGCGGAAAGCCGGCAGCCCTCTCGCCGCAGGCTCAAAGTTGATACCCTATCCGACAGTGAAACGGGCAAAACTAAAAAACGCTTACGCTTTGAAAAGGAAATCAAATCCAAAAGCGCCCATTTGAACGGTCCGGCCGCTCTCCGGCCTGTAAAGGGCGCGGCAAATCTTGCAGGCGGTTTTGTTCACAAACAAATCTATCAGAACGAGCATGAAAATGTCGGCGTTCAGGCGGCACACCGCACGGAGCTTGTCGCCGAGACAGGCTTGCGCGGACTGAACCGGATTAGAAAAACCTCTCCCTATCGCAGAGTAGAACGATTGCAAAAACGGACAACCGCGGCGCAGGCAAGGGCGGCGTATCAAAAGCTGTTGGCAGACAATCCCGAAATCAAGAAAAAGGGACTTGCCAAGCTGTGGTACAAAAAGAAACTCAAACGCAAATACGCTAAGGCTGTGCGCGAAGCACAAAAGACCGGCAAGCGTGTCAAAAACACGGCGGTTACAACGGAGAAGATTGCCACAAAGCTAATCAGCGCGGTTAAAAATCACCCCGTAGTCTGTTTGGTGATTGCCCTTCTGTTACTGCTGATATTCTTTATTATGTCCGTATTTTCGTCCTGCGGAAATATGGGCGCAGGCGGCGCGGGCGTCATAAACGCTTCCTCTTATCAGGCTGACGACAATACCATTTCACAGGCGGAGCTCACCTATACAGAGTGGGAAACGGATTTGCAAATGGAGATTAACAGTGTGGAGAACGACAATCCCGGCTATGACGAGTACCGTTATCAAATCGGTGCGATTGAACACGATCCGTATGTGCTGATGGGGTATCTTACGGCTGCTTACGGAGAGTTTGACAGCTCTACAGCTGAATCGGCAATGCAATCGCTCTTTAACAGTCAGTATCACTTAACGATGACGGAACAGATTGAGCGAAGAACGCGAACGGAACAGCGCCGCAATCCCGACACAGGACGGCAGGAGGCAACCGAGGTTGAGTATGATTATAAAATTCTCAATATCACTTTGTCCTCGGTTCCTTTGGAAAGCGTCGTTGCATCTCGCGCCGACGAAGAACAAAAAGGTATTACCGAGCTGCTGATGACAACCAAAGGCAGCCGCCAATATGTTAAAAATGTGTTTGGCTCTGTAAACTGGCTGCCGAGTGTTACAAGTTATTTCGGCTACCGAGTCCACCCAATCAGCGGTGAAAAAAACTATCATACCGGCGTTGATATTGGTATGGCACAGGGCACGGAGATTTTAGCGGGACATGGCGGAACGGTTACAACTGCCGGTGAGTCCGGCGGCTACGGCTTATGCGTTGTCATAGAGGGCACAACTCAGGACGGAAAAAGCCTTATAACAAAGTACGGTCATTGTTCGCAAATTCTTGTATCAAACGGTGATACCGTCAGTGCGGGAGACGTGATTGCAAAGGTCGGCAATACAGGCAACTCCACCGGACCGCACCTTCATTTGGAAGTGTTAGTTGACGGTGAATATCTCAATCCGCTTTATTTCGCGGAGACCGGAGACGACACTGAAAGAACGCTGCCCGACGCCGCTTCTGTCAGCCGGGGCAACTACCTGAATTATTCCGTACCTCCCGAAGCGCTATCCGACGCGCGCTTTAGGGCAATTCTGACCGAGGCGGAAAAATATCTCGGCTATCCGTATGTATGGGGCGGCTCCGATCCGTCTACTTCCTTTGATTGCTCAGGCTTTGTGTCGTGGGTAATCAATCACAGCGGCTGGAACGTCGGACGTCAGGGCGTGTTAGGACTGGAAGATTACTGTACAACGATTGCGCCGTCCGAGGCAAAGCCCGGCGACCTGATTTTCTTTGAACGCACCTACGACGTTGTAGGCGCAAGCCATGTAGGTATCTATGTGGGCGACGGCATGATGATTCATTGCGGCGATCCCATATCCTACGCAAATATCAATACAAGCTATTGGCAGGAGCATTTTCTGCATTTTGGCAGACTGCCGTAAACCAAATGAACGGAGGTTAATATTGAACCCTAAAATTGATAAGCTCAATAGAGATATTGAGAAAACAAACGCAAAAATCGCGGAGCTTCAAAAGAAGGTCAGCGATATGCAGGAACAAAAGACCGAGCTGGAAAACGCCGATTATATTGAAACCTGCCGCAGCTTTAATGTCACACCGGCACAGCTTGCGGCGTTTTTGAAATCGCGTGAATTGCCGGACGGAACGGAGGACGCCAATGAGAACTAAAATATTATCTATTCTGATTGCCGTATTTCTCCTCGCAGGTATGCTCACTTTATCGCTGACGGTTTCAGCGGCAAGCAATAGCGACACAACACCGCCCACGCTCTCCGTGAAGCTCAACGGCGACAAGCTCACTGTCAGTGCAAAGGACAGTGATTCCGGCTTGCAGGCAATTTTCATCGATTCTACGCGCGTCAATTCCCTTGTCAACGGCAAGGCGACCGTTAACCTGAAGGACTACGCCGGCAAGGATAAAAAAATCAGCGTATATGCAATGGACTATATGGGCAATAAATCCGAGGTCAAGAAGATTGATAACCCTTACTACACCGAACCCACTACTGCAAAGGTAACCGAGGCGCCGCAGAAAACAACTACCGCGCCGAAAAGCACCTCGCAGTCGGGCGGCGGCAATCAGTCAAATTCTTCTCAGTCAAGCAGGAGCAGCCAAAGCGCTTCCAGCAGCGCGGCAACCGCGCCGGCGATTAACAGCACCTCGCGTATTTGGCCGAGCCCGACGACAAGCTCGGTATCGAGTATTTCCGCGGGAGCGCTCACCCCGAACGGTCAGGGCACCGTGCTCGATTCCGCGTCCAGCGAGGAAGATGATAAGCAGTTTTATACCATTACCACCGACGCGGGCAATGTGTTTTATCTGATTGTGGACGGTAAACGCGGCACGGATAACGTGTATTTTCTTAACGGCGTTACCGAGTCAGATTTGATGGCTCTGGCTGAAAAGGACGAGAATATTTCTATCAGCGCGGTCCCGACTGAGCCGGTGTGCATTTGTACCGATAAATGCGCTGACGGCAAACCTAACGCCGATTGCCCTGTCTGCAAAGAGGACATTTCAAAGTGTCAGGGCAAAACGCAGCCCACCGAAGCGACGGAACCTTCCGAGCCTCAGGCAAAAGAAAAAGAAGGCGGCGGCAATATCGGCATGATTATCTTTATCGTGCTGGCAGTGGCGGCGGTTGGCGGCGTCGGCTATTACTTAAAGATTGTGCGTCCGAAACAGCAGCGCGGCTTTGATGATAGCGAGGATGAAGCAGAGTCCTCTGACTATGGCGAAGCCTACGGCGCTGATGAATACGGCAGTCCTGAATATCTGCCTGAGGACGACGAGTACGAATACACCAATGACGGGGACGGCGAATAAGCCGACCCCGCGACAATAAGGAGGATTTAATTTGAAAACCCATAACAGAAAAGGATTTACCCGATTAACCGCTATCATTCTGGCAGCCGTTTGTCTGCTCAGTGTGATTTTTCCCTTAACCGTCATGGCGCTCTCTCCCGGTACAAAAGCCGGTTCATGGTGGGGTGATTTCTATGTCTCCGCTGACGGTGATTATTACTATCACCCTGACGTGTGGTATTTTATGACCTATAACGCCGACGGTTCCACTTCATACAATCACTTTAACGGCGGCACAGGATATTGCCACTATATGATTACGGATTCAAGCGGCGAAACACATTCCGTTTACTGTATGGAAAGCGGCGCGGACTTTGGTTCTTCCGACGGCGGCTATACCTCGCAGAGTAGTACGGACAGCACCTATTACAAACGGTTGCCGGCAACGGCACAGCGCGGCATTGAGCTGACAACCCTCTACGGCTGGAAACCCGGCGCGTCTCTGCCGGTATCGGGTATCAATGCGGATGACTACAAATTTGCGACGCAGATTTTAATCTGGGAATATCAGCAGCAGTTAAGAAGTGATCCGAACAGCCGCCACAATAACGGTTCTGTTCCTGCGGATCAGTTTTACGGTACTCTCAAAGGCCGTCCGGCTGAAAAGGCATACAACTGGATTTTGAATCAGATTAAAAGTCATTCCACTTTACCGTCTTTTACTTCCTCCACATCGGAAAAAGCACAGACAATCGAACTGAAATGGGATGACAACAAGAAGGTTTACGCCGCGACCGTCAGCGACAGTAACAAGGTTAACGTAGATTTTGAAACTCTTTCCGGCAGCGGCGTCTCTATCTCACGCAGCGGCAACAGCTACACCTTTACCGCAAAGAACATGATTGAAAATCCTGTCACCTTCAAATTCAGAAAGAACATCAAGAACGCCGACGATATGCTGATTTGGGGACGTCCCGGCTATCAGACATTACTTACGGGCGCAAAGGATTCCATTGTATTCTACGTAAAAATCAAGACTGAAACCTTCGGCACCGCTAAAATCGTAAAAACCAGCGAGGACGGCGTTGTTGAGGGCATTTCCTTTAAGATTACAGGCGACAACTACGATAAGACCGTAAAAACAGATAAAGACGGTACAATCAGCACGCAGCTTTTACCCGGCAGCTATACCGTTACGGAGCTTCCGAGTGATAAATATGTTTCGCAATCTCCGCAGAATGTTACCGTTACCAGCGGTAAAACCTCAACCGTCACTTTCAGCAACGTATTAAAGAAATTCCGTGTTAAGGCAACCAAAGTTGACAGCGAAACAAAAACCGCACAGGGCGACGCGACACTTGCGGGCGCGCTCTACGGTTTATTTGACGGCAACAAGCAAATTGCCACCTTTACCACCGACGCAAACGGCTCATTTGAAACACCCTATTATGTATGCGGCGATAACTGGACAATCAAGGAGCTTTTGCCAAGCACAGGCTATCTGCTCAGCGACGCGGTGTATTCCGTCGGAGCTGAGGCAAAGGACTACGAGCTGGAACTGAACACAGCCGAAATGACGCTGAAAGAAACCGTTGTCAAGGGCAATATCCGTCTTATCAAGCACGTTGACGAGCCGGATCCCGATGTTTCTGAAAAGGAAAACGGCGACGGCAAATCTGAGGGTATGGCTGAGCGTCCCGAAGCTAACGCTGTTTTTGAAATCTACCTCAAAGACGCGGGCAGCTATGACAACGCAAAAGAAACAGAGCGAGACCGCGTTACTACCGACAAGGACGGTTACGCTGCCACAAAAATGCTCCCTTACGGTCACTATACCGTTCATCAGGCTACAGGCGAGAACGGCAAGGCGTTAATGCCGGACTTTACCGTATTTATCTGCAAGAATAACGAAACCTACAGCTACATTATCGACAATCCCGACGTCACCGCGCGTATTAAAGTCGAGAAACGCGATGCTGATACCGGCAAAATCATTCCTATTCCCGGCACGGGCTTTCAGATTAAGGATCTTTCCACGGGCAAGCTCGTCACTCAGGAGATTTATTATCCGAACCCCGAAACCTTAGATACCTTCTATGTTTCGGACGAAGGCTGGCTTATGCTGCCCGAACCGCTGGCTATGGGCGACTACGAATTGTATGAGATTGCCGCTCCCTACGGCTATGTACTTTCAGACAAGGCAATTCAGTTCAACGTTGACGGCTCTGAAACCGTTGTTACCGTCAAGCAGTACAATAAAGCGCAGATGGGACAGCTCACCATTTCCAAGAGCGGCGAGGTTTTCGCGACCGTTCAGGAAAACGAGGGTTTATATCAGCCTGTTTATGAAGTGCAGAATTTGCCCGGCGCGGTCTATGACCTGATTGCGGACGAGGACATTTACACAGGCGACGGCACGCTGCGCGTCGCGAAGGATTCTGTTGTAGAAACGCTGAAAACCGGCAAGGACGGCACGGCAAAAAGCAATCAGCTTTTTCTCGGCAGATACCGTTTAGAGGAAAAGACCGCTCCCAACGGCTGTGTGCTCAGCACCGAGCCTGAATATGTGGAACTCACCTACGCGGGTGAAAACGTAAAAATCAACAAGGTATCTGTCGGTCTGTATGACGAAAGGCAGAAAGCGTCTGTTGAGCTGAAAAAGGCAATCGAAACAGACAAAACCTTTGGCATTGAGGATAAGGACGTTTACAAGGATATTACCTTCGGTATTTACGCTTCAAAGGAGCTGAAAGCGGTTGACGGCACTACCATTCCAAAGGACGGACTGTTGGAGATTACCGCTGTTACCGCGGGCGGCGAAGGCGAGTTTGGCGCGACATTTTTGACCGACCTTCCGCTCGGCAGCTACTACGTAAAAGAGCATACCACCAATGAGGCATATATCCTTTCCGACAAGGCTTATCCTGTTGTGTTTAAGCCTGACGATCAGACAATTCCTGTTGTAACGCTCTATGTCAACGACGGCGAAAATATTGAAAACAATATCCTGCGCGGCAGCATTGACGGTATCAAGTACGGCGAGGATAAGGACGGCGGCGAGTCAAAAGCGCTTGACGGCGCGCTGATTGGTCTCTTTAAGGGTGACGCAGAAGATTTTACCGAAGAAAACGCAATTATGACATACACGACCGGCGCGGACGGTAAATTTACCTTTGAAAAAATCCCTTACGGTCATTTTGTCGTTGCGGAGATTCAGGCGCCGGACGGATATACAATCAGCATGGAGCGTCACCACGTATATATCAGCGCTGACGGTCAGACAATTCCTATCAGACTGGACGACACCCTGATTCGCGGCAGTGTGCAGGTTATGAAAACCGAAGCGGTTGATGAACCTTCCGAAGCAGCGACGCCCGACGAGGCGGATTCTCAGAATGAGGAAAATAAGGACAACTCCGCCTTTATGCGTTTTCTCAAAGGAGCAATTTTCGACTTATACGAGGACAGCAACGCCGACGGCGAATTTGACAGTGAGGACAAACTGCTTTATCAGCTCACCGAGATTCACGACGGCTATCATACCGCGGAAAATCTTTTAGCCGGCGGTTACTTTGTAAAGGAACAGAAAGCGCCCGAGGGCTACAAGCTCGATGAAAACGCCTACTACTTTGCTATCACCGAGGACGGTCAGATTGCCGTTATTGAGAACGGCGAAGCGGGACGCGGCTTTACCAATGAAGCGCAGCGCGGCAATCTGAAAATCATTAAGGATTCAAGCGACGGCCGCAAGGACGGATTTTCAATCGAGGTTAAAAGCAAAGACGGAACTTATTGCGAAACCTTCACAACTCCGAAGGACGGCATTATCGAGGTCAACGGTCTGCGCGTCGGCGTATATACCGTAACGGAGATTTCCAACCGTGCCAGTCAGGACTACATTATTCCCGACGCGGCAACCGTGGAGATTAAGGCGGACGAAACCGATACCGTTCAGCTTTTCAACGAAAAGCCCTCTACTCCCACAGAGACGCCTGGTAAGAGCGTGCCGCAGACAAGCGATAATAACCTAATTTTCATTTACGCCGGCATTTTGGTTATTTCCGTTCTTGGCGGTTTACTGTTCTTCTTTCTGCGTTCGAGAAAAGCAAAGCGCGGTCCTGTCGGCAAGAATTATAAGAAGGTCAATATTGTTGTGATTCTGCTTTGTATGGCACTGGCTTTTACAAGCGCAATGATGATTTACAAAGACTTGGCTCAGTATAAGGAAAGCAAGGCGGCTTATGATAAGCTCTATCACTCTGTCGCAACTGCTGATTCCGCTGAACTGCCTACCGTCAGTGATACAAATGCCGAAACGCCTTCGGAGCATATCGACCCGCAGGCGGAACATACGCGCATTTCACCTGAAACAATCAGTGTGGATTTTGACGCGCTCCGCGCGGAGGCTCCCGACGTAATCGGATGGCTGTATCAGAAGGACAGCGTTATCAACTATCCTGTTGTGCAGTGTGAGGACAACGACTATTATCTTTCGCACCTGTTTGACGGAACGCCAAGCAAGGTTGGCAGCCTGTTCGCTGACTTCGAGAATAAGCCCGATTTCAGTGACAAAAACACCATTTTTTACGGTCACAATATGCGCGACGGTTCTATGCTCGCAACGCTCAACTGCTACGCGGATCAGAGCTACTTTGAGGAAAATCCTAAAATGTATCTTGACACACCGCACGGCGGTTATTCGGTAGAAATCTTCTCAACGTTTTCGGCAAAGCCGTCCGAGAGCGGCACAGACGTTTCGCCCTGGCGGCTGGATTTTAAGGACGACGGCGCGTACAGCACTTGGATTGCGAACATGGCGGCACGCTCGGTTATCGAAACCGGCGTTACGGTAACAGGCAGCGACAAGGTACTGACGCTTTCTACCTGCAACGCTGACGGCTCTCAAAGATTCATTGTTATGGGCAAGCTCATTCAAAAATAACATTACTACAATAAAGGACGCGGAGCGGTTTGCTTCGCGTCCTGCTTTAAGGAGGAATTTAATGATTAATCACATTGTATCAATCCCCGGATATATTCAACTTTACCGCTCGCTGCTCCGCTTTTACTACGGCTCTGAAAACGATATTAAGGAAATGCTGTATCAGCTTAACACCGCCAACTTGGATTGCTTCGGTTATTACCACCCCGACGTGTTTCTTGTGCAGAGCGGCGCAGCAATTTTTTCGCAGTGGCTCGACAACACACATTACCGTCCGTACCGCACGGAGGTACAGCTCTATAAGGCACTGCTGTGCTTGCAGTATAGCGTTGAGCAGGACTTAATGACGAGCGCGCAGCGTGAGGCGCTGCAAAAGCTCCGCTGTATCATTTCCAATATCGAGTACCGTTTTTACAAAGCCTACGGCATAGAAATTGAGGACAGCCGCACTATTTTCGGTGTGTGCGCCTTCAATTTGGTTCCGAGAGAGGACGAGCCGAGTGTGCCGATTCTGCGTGACTGGATTTATCTTCCCACCGCATAAAGGGGCGCTCAAATATGACAACAAAAGAATTAGAAACTGTCTTTGACGAACAGGTACAGCGCTGCCGCGAGGTTATTCTGCAAAAGGGGCGTGAATACACCCCTGACGCGGCAGAACGCTTTTCGTCCTTTGAAACGGCGGCAAAGCTCCAACATACCACGCAGGAAAAAGCGCTTGCCGGTATGCTTGCCAAGCACATTGTATCTCTTTATGATATGTGTATTTCGGGCGCGGAGCATTTTGATGTGGCAGTTTGGGACGAAAAGATTACCGACAGTCTTAACTATCTGTTTCTGCTCAAAGCAATCGTAAAGGAGGTTACAACCAATAAAGAACATTGAAGTAAAAATCTTAAACTGTTTGGCAGTGAAAGAGGCTGAAAAGCACACGGTATTTGCGGCAAGGCTGACGCAGCGCGGACACGAAATCCATAGCATGGACGATCTGCTCCTGCTCTATGAAAAAGCCTTTACAGATACCACGCTTGCAAATATTTCCGCTTTGCCGCACCCGACCGTACAGAAATTTACGGTTATCACTATAGCGGTTGTGGGCGCAAGCCGCCGCTTTCTGGCACAGATTACACGGCACCAAAATGAAGTGAAATTTATGAGCGCGTCGCTGCAATACAGCAACTATAACGGTGCGGCTGATTTTGCTGTTCCCTACGAGGTTCTGACCGCTTCAAATGAAGTGAAGCAGAAGTATATGAAAAGCTGCCACGCTGATATGGATTGTTATGCGGATCTGATTCAGTCGGGTATTAGCCACGACGCGGCAGGCTACGCAACGCCGCAGGGCTTGCGCAATATTCTGATTATTTCGGCAACCCCTTATCAGTGGAAACACATGATCGGTCAGCGCGTATGCAGACGCAATACCGACGAAACAAGGATTGTTATGCTGAAAATCTGGCATGAGTTATACGCGTTGAGCCCTGTTTTATTCACGCCGGAGCAGACAGGTTCTTTTTGCCAGCGTAATTACTGCAAGGAAGGTAAACTGTCCTGCGGCAAAACAATCTACAAGCTGCTTACGCCCTCGCATATTCTCAGACTGGACTATCCGGCACTTTTCAAGGAGGACGTCAATGAAAATTAAATTGATTGATTTCGGCGTTACGGACAATCACCGTCCGTTCAGACCACACGACAACGACGCGGGCGCCGACGTATATATGCCTTATGACTGCACCATAAAGCCCGGCGAGATTGCAAAAATTCCGCTGGGCTTTGGTATTGAGGTACCGGACGGCTATGCGGGATTTGTTTTTCCGCGCAGCAGCATGGCGGTTAAGGGCTTGGTATGCGAGCTGCCGCCTGTTGATTCCGGCTATCGCGGAGTGATACATGCCATTCTCAGCAACGTCGGCAATGCAACACAGACGGTTCATAAAGACGCGCGTATCGGGCAGCTTATTATCACCCCTGTTGTTATTGCCGATTATGTGATCGACCGCGGCGAACAGCGCGGCGTCGGCGCGTTCGGCAGTACCGGCGAATGAAAGGAGAACGACAATGACAGTTGACGCAAGAAATGAAATATTCGACCATATTGAGCTGTTTGACGCTCCGGCTATGTTTACCAATGCGAGAGTTGACCGCTCTACCGTTCCTGAGGGACTGTTTTGCTATGACGTGCGCGGCTCTGGCGACGATCCGGGCAGTCTTACCGTGATAGAGCCCTTTGTTGTTGTCAATCACTCAGGTACCATTATCGGCGTTGAGGACTATATGATTGCCAAAGGACAGGCTAAGTATATCGCTACGCATATTAACTTTCTCGGTGATTCTGTCACGCTGGACGAGTTTTGCGTGCAGCACAATATAGAAATTACCGAACCAAAAAAGGGCGTGCTGGACACACTCAAAGAGAATAAGGAAAAAGCAGCGAAACAGCCCTCAAAGCCGCCTGTCGATAAAGAAAAAACACGATAAGAAAAAGCGGTCGGAGATTCCGGCCGCTTGCGCTTTCTATTTACCATTTAGCTGTTTCATAAGCGTCATTATGGTTGACATTCCTTCGGGCGACAGCTTCCTGCCTTCCTCAATAAATTCTTTCAGAGCTTTGGGATTTTGATTGCCTTCGTCAAAAAATTCAAGAGGTGTTACGCCGAGGTATTCGCAGATATAGAAGAAGGCTTGCATTGACGGCAGAGACTTCTTGTTCTCGATATTGTTAATATAGTTATTTGCCTGTCCGAGCGACAGCGACATATCTCTGGCGGAGACGCCCTTCTGTGTTCTCAACTTTGCAATTCGTTCAGGTACAAAATCTTCATACATTTGCCACACCAGCCTTTCTTGTATTAGATTGTACCTTATACAGCCTCGAAATTCACAAACTGAAAAAGGGCAAAATGCTTGACACGCTAATTTTAATCTATTAGAATAGACTTGTATAATAGAAATTATCTATTACAAGATAAAGCGAAAAAATACCGCAATGCTTTTGGCATTACGGCATACGGTTATTTCTGATTCATATTTTTCAATAAATCAAGGATTGTTTTCTTTTGTTCGGGAGAAAGACCGCCCCAATATTCAATCAGTTGCTTGGTATCGGAAGTAACCTCAATCAAATCACCCTCGGCAAAGAACTCCGACAGCGTAATACCGAACCCCTTGCAAATGGACTCCAATGTGCCGACTGAGGGCAGCGAGTTTCGTTTCAGGATTGTCGCAATCGTATTCTCGGATAGTCCGCAGTTTTTAGATAAACGATAAGCCGTCCAGCCTCTCTGTTCCAACAGGGATTTGATTCTTTCGGTAGCGTCCATATAAACACCTCACTTTTGTTTATATTGTACCGCACAACTGTATGATAATATACCGAAAGTCTGTTACTAATACCCATACAAAATTATGATAGTTGTGCTATAATAGTGTGGGAGGTGTCTTATGAACGAATCAAGAATCCTCGCCTGCTGCGGATTCGGACACAGGGAAGTTTTTCAGAATATATCGGAACAGCTTGACAGAGCCGTATTGGACGCAACCGAGCAGGGCTGCACCTTGTTTTACACCGGAGCAATGGGCGAATTTGACAATCTGTTCTCCGCGGCTGTCAGAAAAGCGAAGAAAAGCTATCCAAATATCAAGCTGGTATGCGTTAAGCCATATATGACGAAGGAAATAAATGAGAGCGGCGAGTACCTTTATACGCTCTACGATGATATTATCATTCCGACAGAACTTGCCGACGTTCATTACAAGTCGGTTATTACGAAAAGAAACCGCTGGATAATTTCACATTCAGATGTGATAATTATTTATACTGTCAGAAACTACGGCGGTGCATACAACGCCTTGAAATATGCGCGTGCGCAGAGTAAAACCATTTTCATGCTGGAGGCCTGAATTATGCTTAATGTTTTAATGCTCGATATATCAAACAAATCACTGTTGCAAACTGTAAATGCAAATAAAAAATATGATATACGGATTGAGTCCGAGACGATTGCAAATCCAAAGCTATATCCAATTCCGCAAATCATTATTGCGGATTTTGCCGCTGTTATTCAATCCAACGAAACAGAAAAGGTATTGACGGAAATTTCAAACAGAATTGTACCTAAACCGTATATCATAGCTTGCATGGATCAGTGGGAACAGGAGCTCTTAAATCTTGCAAACTGCTTTGGAATAGATAAAACCATTTCTTATGATAATAACAGCGATTTGGAAATAGTGAATCAGGTTTTACAAAAGGCGTAATACAATTTTGAATATGCAATAGTCGGAAAACCTTTGAGATTTTTTTCATAATTCTAAAAAACACACAACAATTCTTCATTTCGTGATATAATCACTCCTGTTTGTTTTGAAATATGATATGGAAACAGGAGCTTTGAAAATGGAGAATCAAAAAACGTGTGCGGATTGTATCAATCTCGGTCGTGAAGTTTACTGCATGAAATGCAAACGGCTGAATAACGGCTATCAGGATATGTTTGCCGAACAATCGAAAAGTGAATATATCAATATCCAATATCAAAAAATGTACCAAGCGGCTCAACGGTGAGCCGCTTTTGCTTTATCTGTTTGCTGTCTTTGGAGATAGTGTTAATGCGGCTCTGAAACGTCCATATTTCAGCCGTAACGCACGAAGTTGAAAATAAGGAAATTATACTGCTTTCTTGTTTTTTCTCACCGTAGGGCTCATAAACAGTGCTTTTTATGGCTAAAAAGCGTTACATTTCAAACATTATTACTCACAGCGCGGGGGTTATCCTTCGCGCTGTTCTATTTTACAGGAGGATTTTTATGTACTCTATCATTTCAAATATAGCCTGCTTTTTTCTCGGCGGAATACTCGGTGTTTGCGCCGTATGTACGATGCAGCTTGCCAACAGTTTGATGAATGAAGCAGAGCAAAACTCTACACAGGAACAGGAGGACAACACATGCGATTAGTTATAACGGAAAAGCCTTCCGTCGCGCTCTCTATCGCAAAGGTATTGGGCGCGCATGACCGGCACAACGGATATGTGCAGGGCGGCGGATATATTGTGAGCTGGTGCGTCGGTCATTTGCTGGAGCTTGCCGACACGGGAGCTTACGGCGAGCAGTTTGTAAAATGGCGCTATGATACATTGCCGATTCTGCCTACTGATTGGAAGTACAGCGTTAAAGAGGCAACCAAACAGCAGCTTGACGTTCTTTGCCGTCTAATAAAGGACAAAAATGTTGACCGTATTGTGTGCGCCACTGACGCCGGACGCGAAGGCGAGCTGATTTTCAGGCTGGTATATGCCTATGCAAAATGCAAAAAGCCGGTTGAGCGTTTGTGGATTTCAAGCATGGAGGATCAGGCTATCCGAGACGGTTTCAACAATCTCCGTCCGGGCAAGGACTATGATTTGCTTTATCAGGCGGCGCTCTGCCGTTCCGAGGCGGATTGGCTTGTCGGAATCAACGCAACGCGCTTGTTTTCGGTGCTGTATCACACCAAGCTCAATGTCGGACGCGTCATGTCGCCTACGCTCGCCTTGCTTGTCAAGCGTGAATCGGAAATACAGGGCTTTCAAAGCAAAGTCTTTTATGTGCCTGAAATTACTTGCGGAGGATTTACCGCAAGCGGAGAACGCACTGATGATAAGGCAACCGCTGACAGGATTGCCGCCGCGTGCAGCGGACAGACCGCCACCGTCGCCAAAATTGAAAAGCAAAACAAGACGGTTCAGCCGCCCAAGCTATATGACTTAACAACCTTGCAGCGTGAGTGCAACCGTGTTTTCGGCTTTACGGCACAGCAGACGCTCGATTATCTGCAATCCCTCTATGAAAAAAAGCTCGCCACTTATCCGCGAACGGACAGCCAATATCTCACCGAAGATATGCACGATACCGCAATCACGCTGATTGAATGTCTGCGCACTCAATCTGCTTACGGAAAGGCACACAGCGGCAATCCCGATATTGCGCGTGTGACGAATAACAAGAAGGTCACCGACCACCATGCGATTATTCCAACAATGGAGATTGCAAAAGTGGATCTTTCGGAGCTGCCGAAGGGCGAACGCTGCGTGCTGTCGCTGATTGCGGAAAAGTTGTTGTGCGCCACCGCCCAGCCGCATATTTTTGAAGCCACCGCCGCCGTACTCTCCTGCGGCGGTTATTCTTTTACCGTCAAGGGTAAAGCCGTGAAACAGCAGGGCTGGAAGGAGATTGAGCGTGTCTATCTCGCTCAGTTGAAACAGAAGGACGCAGGTGAAAAGGATTCCGCCTTGCCGGAGCTTGAACAGGGACAAACCTTTGAAAATGCAGCGGCAAGCGTGCGCGAGGGCAAAACAACGCCGCCGAAGCGTTACACGGAGGATTCCTTGCTGTCCGCTATGGAGACGGCAGGCGCGGACGAAACGCCCGATGACGCAGAGCGTAAAGGCTTGGGTACACCGGCAACGCGTGCGGCTATTCTGGAAAAGCTCGTGTCGGGCGGATTGGCGGAGCGCAATAAAAAGCTGCTGATTCCAACGCAAAAAGGCATTAAGCTGATTACGGTTTTACCCGACAAAATAAAATCTCCCCTACTGACAGCAGAATGGGAGTCAAAGCTAAAACAGGTCGAGCGCGGCGAGATTTCCGCGGACAGCTTTATGAAGGATATAAAGGCAATGTGCAGCGATTTGGTTCGGGAGCACAGCGCACCCGATCCGCAGTATGTTTCTCTGTTTCCGCGTCAATCCTCCGGCGAGGTTGTCGGCACCTGTCCGCGCTGCGGCTCTCCTGTCCGCGAGGGACATAAGGGCTTTTACTGCGATAAGACTGACTGCTCCTTTGCGCTTTGGAAGGATAATCGCTTTTTCAGAACCAAAAAGAAAACCGTTACAAAGGCTATCGCAGCGGCGCTGCTAAAGGAGGGACGCGTTTATGTAAACGACCTTTACAGCGAGAAAGCCGGTAAAACGTATGGCGCCTACGTTGTACTTGACGACACAGGCGATAAATACGTCAATTTTAAGCTGGAATTTACGCAGAAGAAAGGAAAACGTAAATGAGCGTGTCAACCTGTTTTGAATACGGCGGTTATCACTTCTTTCCGCTGAGAAGGTTCGCCAAAGACGAGGGCGATTTCTTTGCCTTATCAAAAAGGCTTGCGGAAGATCCCTCTATCGGGTTGACCGCTTACAAGGAAAGGCAAAAATACCCTTATTCGTATGAGGATTTCTACAAAACGGCGACCAATCCCAACTATGATATTTTCTGTTGTGTTGAGAACGGCAAGATCTATGTGCCCGGCGAGCGCATGCTATTTCTTTACCACAATCCCGACGGCTATATCAAACGCGAAGCAAAAATCATAAAAAACCGTATGCTGATTCACACCGATAACCAGCGGTTCAATATGCAGGATATTGATAACCGGCGTTTTATGTATAACCCGATAACAGGCGTGTTGCTTCTCGGCGCACAGTTTCCTCCGTCAAAAAAACTGCGCGGAAGTCACGCCGAGGATTTATCCAACGCGGGTATTTGCAGCGGCTATGACGATTATGTGCGCGGCTGGATCGGAACCGGCAAGGAATATCCGCACGGCATTATCCACTTTGCGCCAAACGTTGACGACAGAAACACGGCTTTATTCAACCGTGCGTTTGAAACACTTGAAATGTTTGCGCAAAACGGCGCTGAGGCGGAAACGGTTGTGCGCTCTCTCGGCAAGCGCTGGGAACAGCCTTTGTTTTCAGTGCTGACGGATTTGGAGCGAAAGCCGTCTATTCACGAACAATTAAAACAACAGCCGGTTGCGGACAGTAACCGGCAAAAACAAACCACAAAGAAGAAGGAGGCTGCATTATGAGTATTACCCAAATTGAAGCAGAGCAATTACGGAATATGAACGATAAGGAAGGATTGATTTTGCAGGGCTGCGGCGGCAATGCGCAGGAATGGCTCGACGGTATCAACGAAATGCTGACAGAGGCAGGCATTTTGCAAAACGGCAGTATATTTACCGATATATACGTTTTTCAAAAAGAGGATGTTACCAATATTCTCTTTCCGTTTGACGGCGTGGATTTGAACATGGGAAAGCTGGCTATGTGGAAATTGCAGACGCACCACGCTTTCTATGGCACTTGGCTTTCCGATTATGTTCCTAACTATTTGGGCGGCTTTATTGATGAATCGCAGTATGCCACCGATAAGCCGGACTGCGCCCTTATCGGCGAGGACGGAAACGTGTTTAATCTGATTGGCAAAGCAGCAAAAACGCTTCGACGCTGCGGGTTGCCGGAGCAGGCAAAGGAAATGTCCGACCGTGTATTTGCGTGCGGCAGCTACGGCGAGGCGCTGAATATTATCGGCGAATACGTCAATATTACCGACGCGGCGCATGTGCGGGAATATCGTCCCTCTGTTGTCAAGAAAATCAAGGACGCGAAGGTTGCGGAACCGTCCGAAACGCCCAAGCAGCACAAGCCGCAGGAAAGGTAGGTGAAGAATATGGAAAACAAAGTTTACGGCGTTTGGGCTGTTCGCAGCGGCAATTCCATTTTCGGTCACGCCGAGGCATGGTGCAAGCACTACGGCGCGCTGATTGAATTTGATTCAAAGGACGAAGCGCAGAAATACGCCGCCGAGCTTAACAAAGACGCAACCGCAAATTGCCGTTACAGCGTCCGCGAAAAGCAGCACGAGCCCGGCGCAGTCAAGTTTCCGCAGGAACGCACGCCCGATGACAAGATGCCTGCAATCGGACGTCCGGTACATTTGCCTGAAAACCACCTGCTTAATGCTGAACTGAAGGAGGAAGCGCAGACCGGCAACTATAATATGCTCGACGGCAGGCTGGATAATCTCGCGCCTGAAAACGATCCGGCAAAGCCCTCCGTTCTGGATAAGCTGAAAGCGGAAAAGTCTGCAAACGACAAGCCAAAGTCCACACATGAACAAAGCCGCAGGGAGCGTGAGATATGATACCGCAGGTTTACCGCGACGTGGATATTCTTGGCTGTTTGGAGCGGATTGTCAATCAGCACACAAAAGAGTTCAAGGAAGATTTTGAGATTGATAAAAAAATCATTCTCAAACTGGCGCAATCTGCCAACGATACCGACCGTCACCTTATATGGATGTGCCGTCCTCTCGGAACACAATGTTTGAGGGAACGCGACGTGTTTTTAGAGGACACCTATGAAAACAGAGTCCTCCATGCTTATAACAGCAAAAAGCCAAATAAAAATTTGCTATATGCCCTTCATTTGAAAAATATAGACGGTGAAACGGTAACAGGTGATATTTATACGCTTGATTACGCAAAGGAAATCGAGCGGCTGTCGCTGCTGTCCTGCCCTGTGACGCAAGTTACATTATATTTTTCAAACGGCAAACAGTTTACCGTCCCTTATGAATCATTCAATGACGCAATCCACGAATTGACTCCGGAACAAGGCGAGCTTGATTCCTTCCGCTACCTTCCTGAGAGTGAAGCGGAGCTCGGTTTGATTTTGCGACGGCTGCATATCAGGCGTGACCGTCAAGCGAACCTCGGTGATTTTGAACAGCACATGGAAGGTCTGCAAAAAATCTCTGTCCGTGATAAACTGCAAAAAGCAAAATCCAGAGTGAAGCCGTCAAAGGAACCGCAGACCAAAAAGAAAGAGCAATCCTTATGAAAAAGGATATGCGTTCTATTCAGCTTCACTTTTTCGTAACGCCGCAGGAAAACGCGGCAATCCGGCAGCGCATGGCTGAAACGGGTATTGTCAATCAATCGGCATATCTGCGGAAAATGGCGCTTGACGGATATATCCTTCATTTGGATATGAGCGATATTCGCAAGCTGACGCGGCTGCTTAGCGCCTGTTCCAACAATCTTAATCAGTACGTCAGGCGCGCAAATGAGACGGACAGTATCTATGCTGCCGACATTGATGATTTGCGCGAAAGGCTGAAGGTTATCGGAAATCAGGTCAAAACAATTTTGCAGCAATACGCAAATTTTTCCTGAAAGCCGCTGACATTTTCAATCCGGCGCGTTAATATGAGCATAAGAATAAACGAAAGCCTACAAATAAAAAGTCAAGCCCCAAAATAGAACTTGACGAAAAAATATTGTAGGCAGATTGTAGGTAGAAAAGCAACCGTTTCAGATACGACAAATAAGCCGTCGAAAAATGGCGGCTTCGGCGGGTAGCACAGTTGTCCCAACCTGTCAAGGATAAACGGCTAAAGCCGCGCCTGCGGCGTCCTTGACAGCTTGTGCCAACAGTGCTGTTATGCAGATAAGGGCGGCGATGCCGCCTCAGTCAGTATTTGACTGATTGGAATCAGTTTCGTTTTTTTCCTTTTCCTTGAGATATTCCATCACTTTGGCATAATAGCGTCTCAGGAATTTGTTGGCACCGGCAGTCATGTAAACGTAGTACGGCTTTCCTTCGGCTCTCTTTTTGTCGAGGAATTGATAGACGGGTTCATCTTCGGGCATGTTCTGCAATATGGTACTCATGACGATGAACAAGGTTTTTCTCAAATACGGCGAACCGCGCTTGGAAGACTTATTGCTTCTGGATGTCTTATCGCCCGAATCCTTGGGAACCGGATCAACGCCTGCAAACGCGACTAAAGACTGCTTGCGCTCAAAGCGCGTTACGTCGCCGATTTCAGCCATGAGCTGCGGACCGGTGGATTCTCCGGCGCCGTACATTTTCATGACGACCTCGTATTCGGGCAGCATGGAAGCCAGCCTGTTCATTTCGGCGCGGTAAGTTTCTACAGAACGTGAGATCGATGTTAACTGACGAGCCGCTTCCTGAACAATCGTTTTGTTGATAGAATCTTTCGGAATGAGTACGACGACCGTTTTTGCATGTGCGTATACTTCTTCGGCTTTGCCGGCATTGAAGTTGTAGCCGTGCCGCTTGCACCACTTCTGATACCGCTCGGTAAATTCTTTCAGGCTCTGCTTCCTCACGCAATCTGCGTGCCAGAAGGTGAAAATGAAATCAACCCACTTTTGTGTACCGTCCTTGCGAACGGGGCTTTCAAAGAATTTTCTGATTCCGGGGAAAACCTGTTCTGTCAAGGAAACCAGATTATTGTTGGTGGCAGTTTTCTGCTTGGAAGCAAGGTTGAACTGACGGTGGAGAGTTTTTAAGTCATATCGAATCTTATCCATAGGAGTATAATCTCTCAAATCCGCCCAATTGTCAAGTGCGTAGCGCGCAATCTTCATAGAATCCGCCTTGTCGGTTTTGACATTGCGCAATGAGTTATTGCCGTATTGCTTGATCAGCAGAGGATTTACCGAGCTGACAAACAAACCCTTCTCGTGCAGCACCTTCTCAATGGATTCATAGTAGCGACCGGTATGCTCCATAACAACGCGGGTCTCGCCGTTGATCGCAGTCAGCTTGTCCGCCAGCGCGGAAAGTTCTTCGGTGGTATGCTTCACCTCGAACGGAAGCAAAACAACCTCGCCGAACGGACGGAGAACCGACACAGTGCTCCTGCCGTTTGAAACATCAATTCCGACCGCATTTCTTTCGTAACTCATTTCCAAAACCCCTTCTCGGTTGATCTGTAACGGACTTAACCTTCCTTTACCCATCGCCGATTCTATCTGTTGGATGACGCGAACGTTCGGAACTCCGATGCTTCTACCTACAAAAAACGAACGCTGCGAACAGGAGGAGGGCTGACTGACTTTCAGACGGACGTGACAGTCCTTGGAGGCGCAAGTCAGACCGTTCCTTCCTATTCTAACAGCTTAGGCAACGAGATGTCCCATGCCTATGGCTGGCTGCCATAAACCAAGGGGCAAATATATTGTAACAGGAGGCGCTGATAGTGCGTCTGATTCTCAAAATTTTATCGTTGCCGATTATCCTTATCACTTGGGTTCTGTATGGGCTTTGCCGGTTGCTTGTTCTCGCTTCGGGCGTCATTCTCGGTATATTGTCGGTAATGGCGCTTATCGCGGCGGCAGTGCTGTTCTTCAAGACAGGCGCAATACCCGGCGCCGCGTTACTGATAATTGCATTTTTAATCAGTCCATACGGTATTCCGAGGTTGGCGGCATGGCTCACGGGAAAGCTCGGCGGAATCAACTATGCGTTGCGTGAGTTTGTAATGAGCTGAATAATTTTAGACAGAGAGCGGGACGCTGCGGCGTCCTGCTCGTTTTTATAGGAGGTTTTATGAATATCGGAGAAAGAATCCGTTTTTTTCGCAAGCGTCGCAAAATGACGCAAAAACAATTAGGCTTGCTTGTCGGTTTTCCCGAAAACTGCGCGGACGTCCGTATAGCTCAGTATGAAATCGGCATACGAAAGCCAAAGGAAAAACTGATAGCCGCGCTGTCGGCAGCTTTGGGAATTTCAGCATATGCCTTGCAAGTCCCCAACATTGACAGTCCAACGGAGCTTATGCACTTCTTGTTTTCATTGGAAGATTGCTACGGCTTTTGGATAGAGCAAGGCAACGGCGTTTTTCATATCTGCGCCGATCCGTACAACAACGAACAGGCGGAGCGTCTTTTTGAAATGCTCGGCGAATGGCGCAGCCAATACGAAAAGCGTTTGAGCGGAGCCATTACAAAGCAGGAATACGATAACTGGCGCTACAATTTCAGCGGAGACAAATCATAAACCACAGGAGATGATAGCTTGGCGACCACACGGCTTATGCCGCTGCATACCGGCAAAAACCGTTCTGTATCAACGGCAATCGCCGACATTATCGGCTATGTAGAAAATCCGCAAAAGACAGATAACGGCAGACTGATAACCAGCTATGAGTGCGACAGCCGGACAGCGGACGCGGAATTTTTGTTATCAAAGCAACAGTATCTTCGGCAGACCGGCCGTCAGCGTGGCAGAGACGATGTGATTGCCTATCATCTGCGGCAGGCGTTCAAGCCCGGCGAGATTACGCCGGAGCTTGCCAATCAAATCGGTCGCGAGCTTGCAATGAAGCTGACAAAGGGCAACAATGCCTTTGTTGTCTGCACGCATATTGACAGACACCATGTCCACAATCACATCATTATCAACGCTGTCAATCTCGATTGCACGCGGAAGTTTCGCAACTTCTGGAATTCAACTTGGGCAATTCGCAGAATGAACGACCGGCTTTGCCTGGAACACGGCTTGTCAGTGGTGGAGAATCCAAAGCCCAGCCGCGGCAGCTACGGAACATGGCTCGGTGATGAAAAGCAGCCCTCTTTTCAGGATAGGCTGCGCAGGGCAATCGACGCCGTTCTTGATGAAAAGCCGGCGGACTTTTCCGATTTTTTGAAAAAGCTCGAAGCGGCAGGCGTGACGGTCAACACGGAGCGCAAGTATATCCGGCTGAAAGCGCCGGGGCAAACAAGGTTTACGCGCTGCAATACGCTCAAAGGCGATTACACCGAGCAGGCGATTCGTGAAAGAATATCCGGCACGCGCGTCCTTTCGCCGCGGAGACAAAAGAAAAAACCGACCGCGCAAAGGGTTGGTCTGCTGATTGATATTGACGCGGCAATCCGATCCGGCAAGGGCACCGGCTATGAGCGCTGGGCAAAGATGTTCAACCTCAAACAGCTTTCACAGGCTGTCCTCTATCTCAAAGAGCACGGCGATATGACGTATGAGGAATTGCAGGAGCGCACCGCCGCCGCGGTCACGCGGTTTAATGAGCTGTCCGCGGAGATAAAGGATTTGGAATCCCAAATGTCAGCCAACGGCGAGCTGCAAAAGCAAATTGTCAGCTACGCCAAAACGCGGGCGGTTTACACGGAATACCGCAAAGCCGGTTACAGTAAAAAATTCCGCGCGGCGCACGAAGCGGAGATTTTGATACATCAAGCCGCGAAAAAATATTTTGACAGTCTTAACGCGGATAAGCTGCCTAACGTCAAAGCCTTGCGCGAAGAATACGCCGCCCTTCTTGCGCAAAAGAGAAGGGCATACGCGGAATACAAGCGGGCGCGTGAGAAAATGAAAGAGCTCTATAATGTCAAATCCAATGTGGAGCGCTTGCTGAATGTTCCCGAACACGGCAACGAGCGGGAGCGGGAAAAAACACGGCGGTAGGTTATCTGCCGCCGTGCAAAAAGCGTTCCGTGAACGCGCAGCCGTCAACACCGTTGACGATCTCAGGGGCTTGGGGAACTCACCAACAAGCGCTTTCTGTACAAGAAAGCATTGCTTGCCGTTAGTATCTGTTATTTTATGAATGCTTTTTTATAAGGTGTGACAGATTGGTACACCCTAATCGAAAAAAACTAACGTGTGACACACGAATAATTCTAATATGTAAATTTAATTTATATAACGTATGATAAAATAAAATAGAGTATTTATATATAAGAAAGGGCTTGACACGGATGACGGCAAGAGCGATAATG
>JAFUUV010000135.1 GCA_017471345.1 Ruminococcus sp. | reverse complement strand
GCCGACGCAGGAGATGTCTTGAATGGTTACAATTCTTTTCATTTTGTCCTCCTCAATAGGATTTTAATGTATTATAACGGAAAACTGTACCTTAGAAAATGCACAGTGTGAATAAAAATATAGTGCACAGTTGCTTTTTTGAAAAAATTTATCAGATAATATAATTTTTTTCAAAAATGGTAGTGATTTTTTGTGTTAGTTATGCTATAATAGAAAACGGATGATAATCTTACACAGAAAGGATGTTATTATGAAACACTCATTACCAGTCAAAAAAATGATTGCAGTCCTCTCCGCAGGTGTCATGCTGTCGGCAGTTCTTGCCGGCTGTGGCGGCGCGTCGGGTGGCGGTTCACAGCTCAGTGCCGAGAAAGACTATGCGAAGCAAAAGCTGTCCGCCTTTGTTTCCGGCAAAAACGCGGCGGTTTTCGCAGCGTCAGACGCGGCATATTCCAAAGCGAATACGGCAGCAATGCTGTATGCGGCTGACAAATCGGCGGAAGGCGTGCAGAAAATTGTCCGTAACCTTGCTCTTGACAGCCTGACCATCACCGACGGCAGCGGCGTGGTTGTCGCTTCCTATCCAGAGGGCGACGAGGGCAAAAACATCAAGGAGCTTGAAGGAAAGGCGATTTTCAACAAGGTTGTCAAGGGCGTATCCGACAAGCTGATGAATGATCCGTCCGCCACTGAGGGTTCTGACACCTATACCATTCTTGCCGGTGTACGCGCCGGTGATGAAGGCGGCGTTGTTGTGGTTGGCTATCAGGATGCCGGCTACGCGGACGTTACCGGTTCCAATATCGCCCAGACCTGTGGTCTCAATACGGTTGTTCTGGAAAAGGACAGCGTCATCAGCACTACTGTCGAGGGTGTTGAAGTAGGGGTAAATCTGGATGCGTTAGGCGTCAAGGACGAGGATCTCGGCAAGGAGAGCTTCACGATGACCGCCGGCGACAAGAAGTATACCGCTATGGCTGTGACCAACGGTGACTATGTCGTTATCACCGCTGCTCCCGCGTAAATTTATCATACGTTTGTCTTCGCAACCGCAGTGTTCTGCTGCGGTTGCGTTTGTCGGATAGGGAGGTTACCATGCTGCCGCAGGACCCGATGATTTTATTGAGCTACATCAATACCAAGCTGCGCGATGACTATTCCTCGCTCGACGCGCTTTGCGAGGATATGGCAGTAGACCGTGTCGCTTTGGAGGAAAAGCTTGCCGCGGTGGATTACCGATATGACGCCGCGCTCAACAAATTCTTATAATATTATTGCAAACTGCCCGTGATTATGTTATGATAAAGAGGTGAGGCGGTTTTATGGAAGCATTTACCTTACAGCTTGCGGATATTCCTATCGGCGTCAGCTGTTCTTATCATTCTACAAAAGAATATTGCGCGGACTATCTGACAGATGTCGAACCGGCGTTTTCTGTCACGGTCAGCGAGACCGACTGTATGGCGGAGCGTCGTTTTATGAAGGAATCGTGCAGCCTGCCGTATCTTGAGCTTCTTGCCTTGTACCGGAAAATCTGCGAGAGGCTTGTTGCGTACAATATCATTCTGATGCACGGCTCGGCGATTGCCGTTGACGGCCAAGTGTATATTTTTATCGCGCTCAGCGGAACCGGAAAATCTACCCATACCGCCTTTTGGCGGGAATATCTGGTGCCGCGCGGACATGAGGTAGTGATGGTCAACGATGACAAGCCGTTGATCGCTGTCAATGACAAGGGGATTTTTGCGTGCGGCACACCGTGGAGCGGTGTGCATCGTCTCAGCGCCAACCTTTCTTTGCCGGTCAAGGCAATTTGTATTTTGGAACGTGCGCAGAAAAACAGTATCGTCAGCATCTCGCCTGACGAGGTGTTTCCGGTTTTATACCAGCAAACCTACCGTCCGGAAAACCCGTTGCTGCTCACGAACATTCTTACGCTGCTCGGCAAGCTGAAGCACAGCGTCTCTTTTTACCGTCTTGGCTGTACTCCTTCCATCGATGCTGCACAGACGGCATATAATACTATGAAACAAGGAGATTAATCAATGAAATTAAAAGAACAAATGATTACCCATTCCATGGATGATTCCTAGATTATGGTTTCCACTGACAAGGACGTTTTCTCCGGTATTGTCACCAGTAACGAGACAGCGGCGTTTATTGTGGATCAGCTCAAGCAGGACACAACGCCCGAAGCCATCAAGCAGGCGATGATGGAAAAATATGACGCGCCGGCGGAGGTTATTTCCAGGGATGTGGATAATATTTTGAACAAATTCCGTTCACTCGGCATTATAGAAGAATAATGAATATTGAACAGTATCTCGATACCCACGAAACCTTAGTGTTTAACAATAAGGGCGTCAGTATGCTGCCGATGCTCCGTCAGGATCGCGATTTGATGATTCTGCGCAAGAAGCAGCCGGACGAACGGTGCAAAAAATACGACGTGGCTGTTTATGTCCGTCCGCCGCATGATTATGTTTTGCACCGCATTATCAAGGTGGAGGAGAACGGTTATGTTTTTCTCGGTGACAACTGTGTTCTCTTAGAGCCGGATATCCGTGAGGAACAGGTTATCGCGGTGATGACCGGTTTTGTTCACAAGGGCAAGCAGTATGACGTCAGCCATCGGGGCTATAAGCTCTACTATCATGTGTGGTACTATCTGTATCCCATCCGCCGCACACTGAAAATTTTCAGGGGAAAATTACAGCGTTTTAAGCATCGCGTTACCGACAGGAAGTAATTTCTGTCGGTTTTTTTATATGTGGCTCTTGAAATACTCGAACAGATGTGCTATAATTTGTTTGAGGGATGTGAGACAAATGGAGCAGAAGCAGTATATCGCCATTGACCTGAAGTCCTTTTATGCTTCGGTGGAGTGCGTGGAACGCGGACTTGATCCGCTTGGTACCAATTTGGTGGTTGCCGATGAAAGCCGTACCGAAAAAACCATCTGTCTCGCTGTGTCGCCGTCGCTCAAGGCGTATGGCGTTCCGGGCAGACCGCGTCTGTTTGAGGTTTATGAAAAGCTGCGGGAGGTCAATGCCCGTCGCCGCAACCTCGCGCCAAACGGTAAATTTACCGGCAAATCGCAGTTTCGCTATTTTCTTGACGCCTGTCCGCATATGGCGGTTGATTTTATCATCGCCAAGCCGCGGATGGCACAGTATATGAAGGTCAGCACGGAGATTTATCAAATCTACTTAAAATATATCGCGCCGGAGGACATTCATGTCTATTCAGTTGACGAGGTGTTTATTGACGCGACAGCCTATCTCAAAACCTACCGCATGACCGCGCGTGAGTTAGCGGACGTCATGATTCGCGACGTCCTTGCGCAAACCGGTATCACTGCCACCGCCGGCATCGGTACGAACCTCTATCTCGCGAAAATCGCGATGGACATTGACGCCAAGCACATCAAGGCGGATCGTGACGGTGTAAGGATTGCTTCGCTGGACGAGATGAGCTACCGACGGCGGCTGTGGAGTCATCGCCCGCTGACGGATTTCTGGCGTATCGGCAAGGGAATTTCCAAAAAACTCGAAGCCCACGGAATGTTGACGATGGGGGATGTGGCGCGATGTTCTGTGCGTGACAGCGAGCTGCTGTACCGCCTTTTCGGCAAAAACGCCGAGCTGTTGATTGACCACGCGTGGGGATGGGAGCCCTGCACCATTGCGGAAATCAAAGCTTATGTTCCCGAGAATACATCCCTGAGCGTCGGTCAGGTGCTTTCCGCGCCTTATGAATTCAAGCAGGCGCGGTTAATTGTCCGCGAGATGGCGGAGCAGCTGTTGCTGGATCTTGTTAAAAAAGGCTTGGTCACCGATCAGGTGGTGCTCACTGTCGGCTATGATAAGGTCAGCCTGCGGCAGTACAGCGGCGAGTTGAAGGAGGATTATTACGGCAGGCTTATGCCCAAGCACGCGCACGGTTCCGAAAATTTAGGCGGCTATACCTCCTCCGGCAAACGCTTTGTCGAAGCGGCTGTCCGCTTGTTTGACCGTGTTGTCAGCCGTGATTTATCGGTGCGGCGGATGTATGTTGTCGCCAATCACACGGTTCCGGCGCGGAAGGTACAAAACCCCTCCGCCGTGCAGCTCAGCTTGTTTGACGCTCCGCCGGCAGCCTCCAAAACCGATGAGCAGCGTGAAAAACATATTCAACAGGCGGTGCTGTCGCTGCAGAGCCGGTACGGCAAAAACGCCGTCCTCAAGGGAATGAACCTGATGGAAGGCGCGACTGCTATTGAGCGCGACGGACAAATCGGAGGACATAAGGCGTAAAAATACTCCTTGACAGAAAGGCGGCAAGCGGTTATGATGAAAGCAGACAACTATGAGGATATCATTTTCCTGTCACGTCCGGTGTCGGAGAAGCATCCGCCTATGCCGCTGCATGACCGCGCCGCGCAGTTCGCGCCCTTCGCGGCACTGACCGGCTATGACGCGGCGATTTCCGAAACCGCGCGGCTGACCGACCACCGTATCGAACCAGATGAGGATACCGCGCGGCAGTTAGATGAGCAGCTATCGCGCATCCGCGAGTGTCTTGCCGAGCGTCCGGCAGTAGAAATCACCCATTTTATTCCTGACGCGCACAAGCAGGGCGGTAAATATGTCACTGTCAGCGGCAATGTTCGCCGCGTCGACACCTATACCGGCGAACTGGTGCTGACCGACCGGCGACGCATACCGCTTGCTGATATTTTGCGCGTTACTCTGACGCATACCCAACCGAAAAACGGATAAACTAAAAATCAAAGGAGAGAAAGACTATGGCTAACAAATACGCAGGTACACAGACAGAACAAAATCTTCGCGCGGCATTTTCCGGAGAATCTGAAGCGCGCAACAAGTACACCTACTTTGCGTCCAAGGCAAAGAAGGAGGGTTACGAGCAGATTGCCGCCTTGTTCCTCAAAACCGCCGAGAACGAAAAGGAGCACGCCAAGCTCTGGTTCAAGGAATTGGAGGGTATCGGTACGACCGCCGAGAATTTGCAGGCGGCAGCCGAGGGCGAAAACTACGAGTGGACAGATATGTATGAAGGCTTTGCCAAGACCGCCGAGGAGGAGGGCTTTCCCGAGCTGGCAGCCAAGTTTCGCCTTGTCGCCGCTATCGAGAAGCAGCATGAGGAACGCTACCGCGCCTTGCTAAACAATATTGAGACCGCGCAGGTATTCGAGAAAAGCGAGGTCAAGGTATGG
>JAFUUV010000134.1 GCA_017471345.1 Ruminococcus sp. | reverse complement strand
CCGTCGTTAAATTTAGAACCACCGGTCGCGTTGACGGTACCACCGAAGATTTCAACATCGCCGCTGGTGCCTTCGTCGCCGCCGCCGATACCTGCCGCGTTCGCGCCGCCATGAGCGGTAACGTCGCCGCCGTAGATTTTGATATAGCCGCCCCAGCCTTGACCGCCGCCGCCGATACCCGCGCCGCCGTTGGTATTCACAGAACCGCCGGTCGCGTCAATCTTACCGCCGTAGATATTGATATGACCGCCGTAGCCCTTAAAGCCGCCGCCGATACCCGCCGCGTTAACGTCCGCTTCCGCGTTTACGGCGCCGCCGTAGATGTTGATGGTTCCGCATTCTTCGTTGCCGTTGCCGCCGATACCTGCACAATCGTCAGTTTCGGCAAACGCTTCCAGAGCCTGCGTATCATCCCCCTGACCATAGATATTCAGCGTATTACCGGGACCCACGTGAATACCGTCAGCGAATTTGACATAAGAGCCGCCGTTGCTTTCTGAACAAATAATGATATTGACGGTTCCGTGGATATTCACTCTTTTATTAAACTCGATCAAGTTTTGTGAATAATACCATCCACTGCTCAAATCCTGCAATTCACTGCCAAGCTCCTGCAGCTTGGTGGCGTCAGCATATCCGGTTTCGGACTTTACCTGTTGTGAAGCGGAATCCCACCATCTGTAGATGTAAGCAATGCCGCTCACCGCGCCCGCGCTGAAAAGCTGTGCGGGAACAAGCGCCGCAACCATCAGCAGAACCAGACAAACGGACAGGATTTTTCTCCAAATTTTGCCTTTCATTCAAATGCCTCCTTTTTTTGAAATGTGTTGTCACATATTCGCAAAATGATATAAAATTCTCCAATATAACATTTTATCACGTTTATCCTATTTTTTCAAGCGCAAATTAACGATTTTCACGTCAATCTAATTTCGAAATATTATTGTAACATAAATGAAAAAACGTAATCGGATAGTAGGGGCGACCATTGGTCGCCCGCAAATAGGACAGCAAGGTTTTCTGATTTTAAATCGGTTTGACAGGATTGTGCGGCACAGCGGGCGTGCAATGCACGCCCCTACTTCCGGGTTATGACAAAATGATTAACAAATTAGATTGACGTGTAACGATTTTCGGACGAAGGCACTCACAAACCGCCCGACAACGTACAATGCGCTGCCGGACGATTTGTTATTCTCTGCCGTAAAGCGATTCCGCCATCAGCCTGACACCCAACCGAAAACCGTTGATAAAACCCTCGCACTCACTCAAACAACTCAACTCCGTCATTGCATCTTTATACTTTTCAAGTAGCTCCGCTTCACTTTCGTTCAGCGTTGCTTTTAACGCATTTTCGTGACGGATGGTTAGCTTTGCAAGTTTGTCGCCCTCGCTGTCTTTGGGGACATCGCGCTCGAATGGGTGTATGTTGCCATAGAACAGTTCTCTGATTGTATCCATGTCGATACCTCCTTCTCAAGCACAACAGGATACCACAGAAAAAGAAAAAGTCCAGAGTTTTTTCGGGTTATCTTTGTTTTATGCGGCTCAAATTTTGAACGGTGCTGTTGCCTTGTTTTTACTATACACTGACGTGTATAGTAAAAAGGGGTGCTTAATGGGCAAATACGAATGTGCTCTTAATCCTCTCAAAGTGGTGTGCTGTCCAAAAATCGTGACAAACGCTCAAAAACAGCGAAAACACTTCTAATGGATACTTTCTCGCCTTTTGCCAACAAACCATACACAGGGCAAAACACGGCGAAACAGGGTGCGAATCTCTTTGCTCACATAGACAAGCCAAAATATTCATCCTCATCTTCGTCATCGAGCTCATCGTCATAGCCGTCATCTTCATCATTTAGATATTTAGCGTAGGAGTCGTCAAAGTCATAGCTTTCTGCCGGCAAAGTATCTTCTTCATTTACCTGTTTGCTCTCTTGATTACCAAGTGAAATCAAGTAGTCAAGCATTGCAAGGATACCTTCTGCTGCTTGGCTGTCGTAGACCTCGTCGTCAATACCGTTGCTGTCTGTGCCTTCTTTCAACCCGTGAGCCAGCTTTTTCGCGCGGATTTTATCTTGCTCTTTGCTGTCCGATTTGGGCATCATATTGTTGAGTTCATCCAGTCTTTTTCCTGCGCTGTTGACAATTTGCTTTGCCAACATGGAGAACAGGAAGCCGAGTCGCGCTGTGTTAACCGTAATTGTCGCATCGAACTTCATGCTCAACGCTG
>JAFUUV010000133.1 GCA_017471345.1 Ruminococcus sp. | reverse complement strand
GCCGCCAACCGCAGAAGCGTTTGGCGGTAAATCCGGCGGTTCGGTCAAGACCGAACCCTACGGAACGTTATGCATGATTCACGCAGCGACGGGATTCCCTTGACAGAGACGCAATGGTGAACCGTCGCACCCAAAGGCGCCCCTCAAGGGGAGCCTTTTATACAGCCCTTTATCCGCATTCGTCGGGATGACAGCGGAAGAGAAAGCCTTGCTGCTATCCCTTCTCTATCGTCCCGAGCGGATTGACGTACACTGTCCGCTGGTTGACGTAAATCACCATGCCGGGCTTGGCGCCGGCGGGCTTGCTGACGTAGCGGACGAGGGTGTAATCCACCGGCACGTTGGAGCCGGCGCGCGCCTTGCTGTGGTAGGCGGCGAGCCGCGCCGCTTCCAAAATCGCGGTATCGCTGACGGGCTTGCCGGCGGCGGCGATAATCACGTGCGAGCCGTGAATGTCCTTGGTGTGCAGCCACATATCGTTTTTGGCGGCGGTTTTCAAGGTCAGCGTGTCGTTCTGGCGGTTGTTTCTGCCGACGTAGACCGTGAAGCCGTCCGAGGTGGTAAACTGCAGCGGCGGCAGCGCCGCCTGACGCGGACGCTTGCCCTTGGGCGCCTTGAGATAGCCCTGCTCGGTCAGCTCCTCGCGGATTTGCGACAGCTCGCGCTCGGTTTCCGCGCGTGCGACCTCGTCGAGTACGGAATCGAGGTATTCCAGCTCCGCCTCGCCCTTTTGCAGCTGCTCGGTGAGATACGCCTCGGCGTTCTTCGCTTTTTGGTAGTCCTTGTAATATTTCTGCGCGTTGGCAGCCGGCGATATCGCCGGATTCAGCGGAATCCGCAGAATGTCGCCGTTTTCGTCATAAAAATTTTCTACGTCCGCAAATGCCGCGCCGCGCCCGATGCGGTACAGATTCGCCTGCAGTAAATCGCCGCGGATGCGCAGCTCCTCTCTGTCGGCGCAGCGCGACAGCTCGGTGTGCTGCTTTTGCAGCTTGCGCGCCGTGCGGTCGCGGAGGTTTTGCAGCAGCTTGGTCAGGCTGTGCGTCTTGACGCGCATTCTGTCCTGACGGTCGCGCTCGTCATAAAAGCGGTCGATGGTGCTGTGAAAGCTTTCGCCTCGCTCCGTGCGCATAAAGCCGCCGTACTGCGTCACCGGCAAAAACGCGACGTCCATCGGCTTGCCGTCCTCGCGGTAGACCGTGCACGGCGTGCCGGCGCAAGCCTCCACCGTGGCTTTCAGGTCGCCGAGCACGGCGATGAGCGCGTCATAGGCGGCGCCCTGCAGGCGGTTGGTCGCGCCCTCGGCGGCGCGGTAGGCGACCTCACGCGCGATAATCGGCGATACGCCCTGCACCGTTGCCATCACCGCCTTGTCCAGCGGCATTTCGGCAGGCAGGCTGCGGATACGCGCGGCGATTTCCTCCGCCGTCGCGGTCAGAATATTTTGCTTGTCCTGCGCCTCGGGCAGCTCGTAGCGGAGATTCGGCAGAATCAGGCGCTTGCTGCTCACGGTCAAATCCACGCGCTTGAGCGCGTCGATAATGACCTGCGTGTCGCGGCGGAGGATGATGATATTGCTGTACATTCCCATGATTTCGCAGACCACGGTCAGCGGCTCGGTGTCGCCCAGCTCGTTGACGGTCTCAAAATCGAGAAAGAGCACGCGGTCACATTCCTGCTGCCGCACGCCCACTAACTTGCCGCCGCCGAGACGCTTGCGCAGCAGCATACAGAACATCGGCGGCTGTGCCGGATTTTCCGGCGCGTTTTCGGTGAAATTCACGCGCGGCGAATTCGCCCTTGCCGAGAGCAGCAGCTTTTTGCTGCCCGAAAATCCGCGCAGAACAAAAATCAGCTCGTCGCGGTTGGGCTGATAAATCTGACTCACGCGCGCGCCGAGTGACGCGCTCTCGAGCTCGTGCTTGATATGTCGTAAAAAAATGCCGTCTAAAGCCATGAAAGCCTCCGGTAATTATTTATGGTATTTTCCGTTTGCGCGGATTTCAAACGCGCGGTAGATTTGTTCGGTGAGGAGCACACGCGCGAGGGTGTGCGGAAAGGTCATGCGGCTCATCGAAAGCCGCAGCGCCGCGCGTTGCTTGACCGCGTCGCTCAGTCCGTAGCTGCCGCCAATCACAAAGCTGACGGTGCTGCTGCCCGTCAGCGCGAGGCGGTCGAGCGTCTCCGCCAACTCCTCGCTCGAAAGCGGCTTGCCCTCGATGCACAGGGCAATCACGTAGTCGGACGCGCCGATTTTTTGCAGTATCCGCTTGCCCTCCGCCTGCAGCACCTCGTCAATCTGGGCGGCGTTGGGGCGGTTGTCGCGGATTTTTTCCTCGGGCAGCTCGGTGACGGCGCACTTGCAGAACGCGCCGAGCCGCTTGCGATACTCGGCAATCGCGTAGGAAAAATAGGCTTCCTTGACCTTGCCGATACAGAGAATATTGATTTTCAGCATCAGAATATCACACTTTTCACCGACGGCGCGGCGGACGCGACGTCGAGGGTATAGTCATTTTTATATTTCATGCCGGCACGCTCCAGCTCCGCCACAGAGGTGCGCAGCGCGATGTGCGGCGTGTTGTTCATCTCGCTGAGGTGGCCGAGCACCAGCCGCAGGGTGCCTGTCCGTACCAGCCGCGTCAGCTCGGCGGCGCAGACGTCGTTGGACAGGTGGCCGTGGTCGGAGAGGATGCGCTTCTTCAGCGGATAGGGGTACGGTCCCGTGCGCAGCATTTCCACGTCGTGGTTCGATTCCAGCACGATTGCCTGACAGCCGGTCAGCGCTTCGCGGATTTCCTCGGTGACAACGCCCAAATCCGTCGCCACCATCGCTGTTTTGCCGTCCGGCGCGGTCACACGGTAGCAGCAGCTTTCCGCCGCGTCGTGCAGGGTGTTGACGCGCTCCGCGCACAGATTGCCCAAAGTCACGCTTCGCTCTATCACACGCGTCACGGCGGTCGGCGCGAGCCGGTCGTGGCGCTCCAGCTCGCGCAGCGTTCCGGCGCTCGCGTACACCGGCAGGCGGTGCTTTTTGGTCAGCACCTTCAGCGCCGCGCAGTGGTCGATGTGCTCATGCGTCACCAATACCGCCGCGACGCTGCTCATGCTCAGTCCGTTGGCTTCCATCGCCAGCTCAATCTGCTTGCAGTTGCGTCCGGCGTCAATCAGCACCCCTTCGGCGGCGGTGCCGATGTAATAACAATTTCCCTTGCTGCCGCTGAACAGCGGTACCAGTCGCGCCATATCCTCAGTCCCTTGCTGTGTGTTCAGTGTATTATTTTAGCATATCTCGCAGAGATTGACAATAGTATTTTTCGTTCCGGATGACAGTGGGTGACAGGCTTTAGTGTCCTGTCAGGGCAAGGCTTTTCCGTGTTCGGCTGCCTGAAAAAATCCCGATAAAAAAACCGGAAAGGCTTGACAAAACCTTTCCGGAAGAAATGCGTTATTATGCGCGAAGGGCTTCCTCGGACTCGCCGGAGTAGTAGACCTTCCTGATGTCGGCGCCGAGCTTGCGGAACTTCTCGACCACGTCCTCGTAGCCGCGCTCGATGAACTGGATGCTCGAAATCTCGGTAGTGCCACGGATTTGCAGCGCCGCGACAATCATTGCCGCGCCGGCACGCAAATCGGTTGCCGCCACGGGAGCCGCGGTCAGGGGAGTGCCGCCCTCGATGATGGCAAGTCTGCCCTCCACCGAGATATGCGCGCCCATGCGAATCAGCTCGCTGATATACTGGTAGCGGTTATCCCACACGTTTTCGTTGACGATGCTCGTGCCGGGCACGCTCATCAGCAGCGCGGTAAACTGCGGCCGGCAGTCGGTGGGGAAGCCCGGGTGAGGCATGGTTTTGATGTTCACCCTTTTGAGCGGCTTGACGGTCGCGTCAAAGATAATCGCTTCGTCGTATTCGGTAATTTTCACGCCCATCTCGCGGAACTTGGCGGAAATGGACTCCAAATGCTTGGGAGTGATGTTGTTGACGGTGATGCAGCCGCGTGTCGCCGCCGCCGCGCACATATAGGTGCCCGCCTCAATCTGGTCGGGAATAATCGAGTAGGTGACGCCGTGCATACAGGACACGCCGCGGATTTTAATCACGTCGGTACCGGCGCCTCTGACGTCCGCTCCCATCGAGTTGAGGAAGTTGGCGAGGTCAACAATGTGCGGCTCCTTCGCCGCGTTCTCGATGACGGTCAGACCCTTCGCGCGGCTCGCGGCGAGCATGATGTTCATGGTGGCGCCGACGGAAACCACGTCGAGATAAATGTGTGTGCCGACAAGGCCTTCCGCGTCGCAGCCTGCCTCGATAATCGCGCCGTCAACCAGTCGGGTTTCCGCGCCGAGCGCCTCAAAGCCCTTGAGGTGCTGGTCAATCGGACGCACGCCGAAGTTGCAGCCGCCGGGCAGCGCCACCTTGGCTTCGCCGTACTTGCCGAGCAACGCGCCGAGCAGGTAGTAGGAAGCCCTCATGCCCCTGACCAGCTCGGTGGTGGCGGAGCTGGAATGAATATGCGTGGGGTCGATGTAGAGGGTGCTCTTGTTGATGCGCTTGATCTGTGCGCCCATCTGCTGCAAAATTTTGCTGATGAGGGTGACGTCGCTGATGTTGGGTATATTTTCAATACGGCAAGGCTCGTCGCAAAGAATGACCGCCGGAATAATCGCAACCGCCGCGTTTTTGGCGCCGCTGATATTGACTTCTCCGAACAGAGGCTTGCCGCCGTTCACTACGAATTTTTCCAAGTTGTTGACACTCCAATTCCTGTTGAAGATAAGCCTGCAACAATGATCTGCGCCGGAAAACCGGCACGTATCCCCCATATTTTGGGGTTAGAAGGTACAAAATATATTACATTTTGATTAAAAGACACCAGATATTGTGGTTACAAGAACGTAACTGAACAATTCTCCTGTAGAAAATCATACTACAAAATCGTAGTAAAGTCAACGCATTCTGAAAATTGTAACCGTTTTTTGGCGAAGTTGTACTCAAACTATTAAAGGATTGTCATTTTTGTTTTAAGAATTAACAATATTATGAAATCTTTGTTATATTTTCCAAATAAGAAATAAAAAGCCCTCTTTATTCCGTTCGAGAAATATTCGATTTGTTACAGCTTCGTAAAATGTTGGGGTTTTCAGCCAAAAAGCCGTTACATCTTATACACGCTGAGAAGGATGTTTTTGATTTGGTAGAGCTGCTCGGAGAGGTCAACGTAGTAGTCGTGGGGGTTTTCGAAGCGCTTGACCTCGTCCCACAGCAGGTCAAGCTGCTCGCGGCAATACGCGGCGATGTCCTCGATGGGGGGGCTCTGATAGACGCACTCGCCGTCCTTGAAAACAGGCACCGACAGCTCACGCGCGGTGAAATCGGTCAGGGTTTTGGTTTTCCACGTGGCGTTCGGGTCGAAGATGGTGTGCGGCTTGGTATCGTCCACGGTTTCGTCGTAAACGCACAGCTCGTCGGCAAGCGCCTTGCCGCTCTCGTTGTCATAGTAGCGGTAGACCTTCTTGAAATGGGGGTTGGTAATCTTGGCGGCGTTTTCGCTGACCTTGATTTTCGGCTCGATATCGCCCTCGGCGTTCTCCACCGCGACAAGCTTGTATACGCCGCCGAATACCGGTGAGCTGGAGGAGGTAATCAGCCGTTCGCCCACGCCGAAGGTGTCCACCTGCGCTCCCTGCATCATCAGGTCGCGGATGAGCTTTTCGTCCAGCGCGTTGGACGCGGTGATTTTGCAGTCGGTCAGTCCTGCCTCGTCCAGCATCCTCCGCGCCTTTTTGGAGAGGTAGGAAATGTCGCCGGAATCCAGACGGATGGCGCATTTTGTCTTGCCCTGCGGCAGCAGCACCTCCCGAAACACCTTAATCGCGTTGGGAATGCCGCTGCGCAGGGTGTTGTAGGTATCGACCAGCAGGGTGGGGTTGTCGGGATACAGCTCGCAGTACGCGCGGAACGCCTCGTACTCGCTGTCGAACATCTGAATCCAGGAATGTGCCATCGTACCGCCGGCAGGCACGCCGTAGAGCTCGTCGGTCAGCGTGCAGGCGGTTCCCTTGCAGCCGCCGATATACGCCGCTCTCGCGCCGAGTACCGCGCCCTGCACGCCCTGCGCGCGGCGTGAGCCGAACTCCAGCACCGCTCTGCCCTGTGCCGCGCGGACGATGCGGTTCGCCTTGGTGGCAATCAGGGTCTGGTGGTTGAGCGTTAGCAGGACGTAGGTTTCAATCAGCTGCGCCTCCACCGCCGGCGCTCTGACAGTGAGAATCGGTTCGTTCGGAAACACCGGCGTGCCCTCGGGAATTGCCCAGATGTCGCCGGTGAAGCGGAAGCCACGCAAAAAACGGAGAAATTCCTCGTCAAAAATCCCCTTGGAACGGAGATAGGCGATGTCCTCCTCCTCAAAATGCAGGTTTTTGATGTAGTCAATCACCTGCTCCAGTCCGGCGCAAATCGCGAAGCCGCCGTTGTCGGGCACCTTGCGGAAAAACACGTCGAAGTATACCTTGCGCTGATAAAAGCCGTTTTTGAAATAGCCGTTTGCCATGGTGAACTCGTAAAAGTCACACAGCATCGCCATGTTTTGATGTTTCATAGCAGACTCCCGTTGTAGTTAATGTCAACAGTTGAAAAGAGGACAGGAGGGTTTTTTACCTGTCCAAAACTTGTTTTGGGTAACAGCACCCATGCAGCGCTGAACTGTTGTCATGTGTCAGTGTGGATATTTTTTCAGCAGCTCCCTGAGGTCGTAGGGGGTTGCCTGATAGACAAAGTAGTTGAGCCAGTTGGTGTAGAGCAGCGTGGCGTTGCTGCGCCATACCATCGGCGGCGTTTGCGAGGGGTCGTCGTCCGGAAAGTAGTTGCGCGGCAGACGGGGATTGAGTCCGCGGCTGCGGTCGCGGTAGAACTCGTTCGCCAGCGTTTCGCGGTCATACTCCGCGTGGCCGGTGACAAACACCTGTCTGCCCGTTTTGGCGCAGATGACGGCGGCGCCTGCCTCGTCGCTGCGCGCGAGGATTTCCAGCGTTTTTTCGCGTTCGATGTCCTCGGTACGCACGCCGGTGTGCCGCGAATGGGGTATCAGAAAGCTGTCGTCAAAGCCGCGCATCAGCGGATGCAGCGGATTGAGCACACGGTGGCGGTAGATGCCGCTGAGCTTTTCGGAAAACTCGTACTTCCCGATGCCGTAGTGGCAGTACAGTCCTGCCTGCGCGCCCCAGCAGATGTGGACGGTGGAGTAGACGTTCTGCTTTGACCACTCCATAATTTCGCACAGCTCGCTCCAGTAGTCCACCTCCTCAAACGGCAGCTGCTCCACCGGCGCTCCGGTGATAATCAGTCCGTCGTAGGTGTCGTCGCGCACGTCGTCAAAGGTTTTGTAGAAGGTGGTCAGGTGATCCGCGGAGGTGTTTTTGGAGATGTGAGACGCCATTTGCAGCAGCTCGATATCCACCTGCAGGGGACTGTTGCCCAGCAGACGGAGAAGCTGGGTTTCGGTAGCGATTTTGGTGGGCATGAGGTTGAGAATCAGGATTTTCAGCGGACGGATGTCCTGCCGCAGCGCGACCTCGTTGGGCATCACAAAGATATTCTCGCTCTCCAGCACCTTGATTGCCGGTAAATTGCTGTGTACCTTAATCGGCATTTTCTCACTCCCTTTCCTGTGTTGTGCCGCGAATATTAATATTGCTTGCCCCAGTACACCATGTGTCTGGCAGGCTTGCCGCAGCAGACGCAGGTGTCGGCAAGGTGCTCCTCCTCAAAGGGGATGCAGCGGCTCTTGACGCCGCCGGTTTCGTCCTTGAGCCGGTCCTCGCACGCGCTGTCGCCGCACCACATCGCCTTGATGAAGCCCGGGTGGTTTTTGGCGATGTCGAGGAACTCCTCGTGTGTGGTGGCGGTGAAGGTTTTCTCGGCGGTGTTGCGTGCCGCGCGGTCGTACATATCCTTGTGAATGGTGATTAGCAGGTTTTCGATGTAGTCGCTCAGATTTTCAAGCGGCACAAACGCCTTTTCGCGCGTGTCGCGGCGGACAACGACGCACTGGTTTTTCTCGATATCCTTGGGGCCGATTTCGACGCGTACCGGCACGCCCTTCATCTCGTACTCGGCAAACTTCCAGCCCGGGGCGTGGTCGCTGTCGTCGAGCTTGACGCGGAATTTTTGGCTCAGCGCCGCCCTAAGCTCCTCCGCCTTTTCCAAAACGCCCTCCTTGTGCTGGGCAATCGGAATCAGCGCCACCTGAATCGGCGCGATCTTCGGCGGCAGCACCAAGCCGTCGTCGTCGCTGTGCACCATGATCAGCGCGCCGATCATGCGCGTGGAGGTGCCCCATGAGGTCTGGTGCGGATAGTGCAGCTTGTTGTCCTTGCCGGTGTATTGAATGCCGAAGCTCTTGGCAAAGCCGTCGCCGAAATAGTGCGAGGTGCCGCCCTGCAGGGCAACGCCGTTGTGCATCATCGGCTCGATGGTGTAGGTCTCCTCCGCGCCGGCGAATTTTTCCTTTTCGGTTTTGCGGCCGAATACCGCCGGAATCGCCATGGTTTCGGCGTAAAAATCGATGTATACCTGCAGCATTTTCAGGGTTTCCTCACGCGCTTCCTCGGCGGTCGCGTGCATGGTGTGTCCCTCCTGCCACAAAAATTCCGAGGTTCTCAGAAACGGACGGGTGGTTTTTTCCCATCTGACGACGCTGCACCACTGGTTGTACAGCTTGGGCAGGTCGCGGTAGGTCTTGACAACCTTTTTGTAGTGCTCACAAAACAGGGTTTCGGAGGTCGGCCGCACCGCTAAACGCTCGGTGAGCTTCTCCTGTCCGCCGATGGTCACCCACGCGCATTCCGGCGCGAAGCCTTCAACGTGATCCTTTTCGCGCTGCAGCAGGCTTTCCGGAATGAACATCGGCATATAGACGTTCTCGTGACCGGTCTCCTTGAAGCGCCTGTCCATGTCCGCCTGCATCAGCTCCCAGATGGCGTAGCCGTAGGGACGGATGACCATGCAGCCCTTCACGCCGGAGTAGTCAACCAGCTCCGCTTTTTTCACAATATCCGTGTACCATTTCGCAAAGTCCTCGTCGCGGCTTGTGATTGCCTCGACCATTTTTTTATTGTCAGCCATATTCTAACCTCCGTGACTTTATCGTAACATTTCTATTATACATCAATTTCCCGTGGAATACAAGTGTTTTCTTTGCGTCTTTACACGCGCGCGGAGAATGCGTGTTCGTCTTCTTTTTCGTCTTCTTTTTCGTTTTCTTTTTCTTTTTCGTTTTCTTTTTGTTACGAGTCGTAGCGAGCGGTAACGGGTGGTAGCGAACGGTAAAAAAAGAGACCGGAAAAACTCCGGTCTCGGGTGGTTGCAGGAAATACGGCTTACGCCTTGCCGACGGAACCGAACAGCTCCATCTTTTCCTTGACGGTGTCCTTGATTGCCTGGAAGCCGGGCGCCAACAGCTTTCTGGGGTCGAAGCCCTTGCCCTGCAAGTCCTTGCCTGCCTCGATGTACTCTCTGGTAGCCGCCGCGAACGCTAACTGGCACTCGGTGTTGACGTTGATTTTGGAAACGCCGAGGGTGATTGCCTTCTTGATCATGTCAGCCGGAATGCCGGTGCCGCCGTGCAGTACGAGGGGCATCTCGCCGGTGAGCTGCTGAATGGCGTCGAGGGTTTCGAAGCTCAGACCTGCCCAGTTCTCGGGATACTTGCCGTGGATGTTGCCGATGCCGGCAGCTAACATGGTGACGCCGAGGTCAGCGACCATCTTGCACTCAGCCGGATCCGCGCACTCGCCCGCGCCGATGACGCCGTCTTCCTCGCCGCCGATGGAGCCGACCTCCGCCTCGATGGAGAGACCGAGCTCGTTGCAGGTCGCGACCAGCTCCTTGGTCTTGGCGATGTTTTCCTCAATCGGATAGTGAGAGCCGTCGAACATGATGGAGCTGAAGCCTGCCTCGATGCAAGCCTTCGCGCCTTCGTAGGTGCCGTGGTCAAGATGCAGCGCTACGGGAACGGTGATGTTCAGGTCCTCGAGCATCGCGGTGACCATTCCGACAACGGTTTTGTAGCCGCACATATATTTGCCTGCGCCCTCGGACACACCGAGGATGACCGGAGAGCTCAGCTCCTGCGCGGTCAGGAGAATGGCTTTTGTCCACTCGAGGTTGTTGATGTTGAACTGACCGACCGCATAATGACCGGCTTTTGCCTTGGTAAGCATTTCTTTCGCGTTTACTAATGGCATATTTCATCTTCCTTTTCAAGAAATTTCAACAGCGAAACGTCTCCCACTGTCGAGTTATCCCTATTATACAACCATTTCCACTAAAAATAAAGTCGTTTCCGGAAATTTTTTATTTTTTTATTGAATCCGCGCGGTTGGGATGGTATGAGAGGATAGGAGCAGTTCCTTTCCTTGCGCTGTCATCCCGACTTACGTGGATGAGGTGCTGACCAAACCGCCGCCAACCGCAGAAGCGTTCCTCGGTTCGGTCGAGACCGAACCCTACAGAACGTTATGCATGATTCACGCAGCGATGGGATTTCCTTGATAGAAACGCCTTGGCTGGTAGCCGAGGGGGATCCTTCGACTAAATCGCTGCGCGATTTTGCCCTTCGGGCACCGCTCAGGATGACAGGAAAGCTGTAGGGGACGGCTTCCCAGACGTCCCGATTTGCCTAACGTTTGGTTCGGCGGGACGTCAGGGATGCCGTCCCCTACAATTTGGTTAAGAAACCATCGTTTGCTGCCGAAGGGGATCCTTCGACTATTTGCTAACGCAAATTCGCCTTCGGCGACCGCTCAGGATGACTGCGTTTTCTCAAGTTGTACTATCAAAAACAGTAGCCCACAGTTCGATTCTGATGAACAACAGTAGCCCACGGTTCGATTCTGATGAACAACAGTAGCCCACAGTTTGATTCTGATGAACATCTGTCGCGTAAACGCGAGGCTGCCCATGTCACCGAGCCATAGTCCGCGTGCTAAAAAATTCAGGAGATGTTCACATGGAAAATGTTGCGTTTGTGGGGAAAAGGTTGTATAATAGAAATGTAAATCAAAAAGAATTCAGGTGATATATATGGATTATCCATTTGAAAATGATTCATTCGGCGCGCCGCAGAAGCCCCTGACCGAAAAGGACAGCGCGCCCGAGGCGGAGGTTATCGAAACAACCGAGATGCCGGAACAGCAGCCGACGTATCAGCCGCAGGAGCCGACATATCAGCCTCCGCAACAGACGTATCAGCCGCAGCAGCTGGTGTATCCGTCACAACAGCCGACGTATCAGCCGCAACAGCCGACGTATCCGTCACAGCAGCCGACGTATCAGCCGCAGCAGCCGGTGTATCCGTCACAACAGCCCCAGCAGCCGGTGTATCAGCCGCAGCAGCCGACATATCAGCCGCAGCAGGGAGGCGCTTTCGGTTTTCAGCCGGAGAAGCCCTTGATGCAGCCGCAGCAGCCTGCGGAGAGCTATAATCCCGTGCAGCATACCGCGGTGTATCAGAACGGCTCGTTCTATCAGCCCGACGCGCAGCCGCCTTACGGCGGTTCCGGCTATCCGCAGCCCAACGGCAACCCCTACGCTTCTCAGCCGGAAAATCTGTACACACAGCCTGCCGCGCCGAAGCAGAAGTCCAATAAGGGCTTGATTGCCGTGATTATCGTGCTCAGTGTTTTGCTTGCCGGCAGCCTTGCCGGTCTGCTCACGTATGTGCTGGTCAACAGCGCCAGGAGCGAGCAGGAGAAGAAAGAGGAGACGCCCTTCGGCTTTACCTTGCCCGATAACGGCGGCTTCTTCGACCAGCCCGCTACCACCACGCCGCAGGCGCATGACGAGAGCGATTACAGCGACCGTACCGTCCCCGATTACGGCGGTTTGAAGTTAGAGAAAAAGCCTGCCGACGCCGCGGACAGCAAGTATAATTCCGAGTATGCCTTCAACAGCGTTTCCGACTCGGTTGTCGGTATCATGTGCTTCAGCGACAGCGATAAAAAACAGTTGGAGTCACAGGGCAGCGGCATTATTATTTCGCAGGGCGGCTACCTGATTACCAACGCCCATGTCATCGGCAACAGCAAGACCGCCTACGCCATCAATGTCATTACCTCCGACGGCACGGAGTATGACGCCGGTGTTGTCGGCTTTGACTCCCGAACCGACCTCGCTGTCCTCAAAATGGACGACGCGAAGGATTTGAAGCCGGCTGTCTTTGGCGATTCGTCTGAGCTGACGCTCGGCGAGGATATCATCATCGTCGGCAATCCCGGCGGTCTGAGTTATCAGAATTCCATGACCAAGGGCATTGTTTCGGCGCTTGACCGCGACGCTTCCAAGAAGAGCCTTGTCAAGTATATCCAGACCGACGCCGCCATTAATCCCGGCAATTCCGGCGGCCCCGCGCTGAATATGTACGGTCAGGTCGTCGGCGTCGCCTGCTCCAAGATTTCCGGCGTCACTTACGAGGGCATGGCGTTCTGCATTCCCTCGCAGACCGTCAAGACCATTGCCGACAGCCTGATTAAAAACGGCTATGTCGAGGGCAGGGTGAAAATCGGTATCTCCGGTCAGGCGATTGACGAGGAGACCGCGCAGGCTTACAATATTCCGCAGGGTATTATGGTGGAATCCGTCGACAAGGACGGTCCGTGCGGCAGTACCAAGCTCGCCGCCGAGGATGTCATCACCGCGATTGACGACGAAAAAATTACCAGCTTCTCGGATATTTACAGTATCCTCGAAAAGCACAAGGAGGGTGACAAGGTTACCCTGAAATATTATCAGGCGTCCACCGGTAAAGAGACGGAGGAGGAGATTACCCTCGCGGCGGATAAATAAGGGAACCGCTTAAAATTCAGGGATTCCCGATTTGGTTTTTTGGAGATGATGATTGATGATGTTAGGAAGATTCAGGGTGAAATGCCCTGCCTGCGGCCATGTGCAGGATATCAACGGCCCCGCGCCGTGTAAGTGCGGCGCACAGCTTGCTCCTGCCGGCGCGCAAATCAAGCTTTACCGCATGGGCAGTCCCATCGGTATCGCCATCGGGTTCGGCGTGTATATCGACAACCAGCCCTTCGGCCATATCGGCAATAAGGAGACGGTGGTGTACTCCCTGCCCTTCGGCACCCACAATATCCATGTCACCGCCGGCGCCAGCCGCCGCTGTACGGATATGACCGTCACCCTCACGCCGCAGGCGCCTCTCGGCTGTATCAAGGCGCATATCAAGCCCGGCTTCCTCTCCAACACCGTGGTGCTGGAGCCTGCCGCGCCGCAGGATATGCCGGTTTAATTCGATTTTCAATGGATTGAAAACGCCGCCTTTCCTTAATGGGAAGGCGGCGTTTTGTGTAACAGCACCCATGCGGCGCTGACCAAACCGTGTCCAACCGCAGAAGCGTTTGGCGGTAAATCAGGCGGTTCGGTCAAGACCGAACCCTACAGAACGTTATGCGTATTTTTATGCAGAGCTGGGATTCCCTTGACAGAGACGCAACGGTGAACCGTCGCACCCAAAGGCTCCCCTTGAGGGGAGGCTTGCCTTGCCGGAAAGGACTGTTTGTTGATTTGGGTAACAGCACCCAGGCCTGTAGGGTTTGTTCTTGACCAAACCGCCGGCGAT
>JAFUUV010000132.1 GCA_017471345.1 Ruminococcus sp. | reverse complement strand
TACTGCTTAGAAGGCAGTTGCTCTATCCAGCTGAGCTATTGGCGCGTATTTTGAAATTCATCAGCCTTGTTATTATATCGCTTATCGCCGCTTTTGTCAACCCCTTTTTGGAAAAATCTTTATTTTCCGTATTGCAGAGCAAGGCTTTTGTTACGAAATTGCTTTTCATGTGTGACTTCACGCAGTACCGCCACAAAATCGGGCAGTTCAAAGGGCTGATTCTCGCTGAGCAGCTCAATTTCCAACAAGGCAACTTGGTTCCAGAACGGAAAAACGTCAAGCTCGTAGTAAGTGTCGCGCCACAAAATACAGTAGCGGTTCTTGGCGATGGTGCCATGGCAATATTCTTTTTTAGAAATATAGCGTTCGTATTCCTCTTTAGAAATCAAATCTTCTATTTCGACACGTCGCAAATCGCTGATTTTTCGCTTGATGGTCTTGATGTAAACCGCATCCTCTCCCTCACCGCGCCGTCTGACGCGCAGCTTGCCCTCGTCGGGAGTGTCAAGATAGGTTTGTGTCATGGGTACGCATCGACAGAGCGGCATAGCGGCAAGCTCACCAATATTCGGATAAAGAATTAAAAATTTCCGTTCAATCTCCAATGGCTCCGGAATACCGACGACGGCGAGCGTTTCGGCAAGCAAACGACGCAGCTTTCCATTAAAATCGGTGCTGTTGTCAATCACACGCAAATGCGGCGTACCAACCCACACTGCCTTAACGTCCTCGTCACGCTGACGCGCCAGCACGATATCTTCAGAGCGCGCCTGATTATTCTGTGTGGAATAATTGCTCTCCGCGCCGTCGGCGGCAGTCACCATGTGAAATACCGCGTCATAGGCGCACAAAATCCGATTTTCCGTCCATCCGCAATCCGCGCTGTAACGCGCGAAATCCTCCGGAGTGACATACGCTTTGCTGTCCATCAGACCACGGTCACATAAAACCACTCTTTTTTCCGCTTGGTCCGACGCGGCAAGCGCTTCCTGACACCGCTCCTCTGCAAGTTGGGTTTCAAACAGTAACCGGTGAAAATCATAGATTCCCATGCTTTCCGGAGTTTTCCCGCGGTTGATCAGCTTCGTCGCCGTTTCTTCCACGCAAAAAACAGACACACCACGCTGCTCTAACTCAGATTGAAGATACGTCAGCGCGGAGGTTTTTCCTGCACAGGGACCACCTGTCAACACAATTTTAATGATTTGAGCCATCTTTATCACCCGAAATCTCTTGATAACTTCATTATAATCCGCAATTTCCTCATTATATTTCTAATATAGAATATTAATAGAGTTTTAAAGTGATAAAATACTAAACAGAAAAATCACTTTGGAAGGGAAGTTTTATACATGGATAAGCAAAACATTGATTGGTCAAATATCGGCTTTGGCTACATCAAAACCAACGAGCGGTTTGTTTCCAATTACAAGGACGGCAAGTGGGATGAAGGCACGCTGACAACCGACGATATGGTTACAATCAGCGAATGCGCCGGCGTTTTGCAGTACGCGCAAACGGTCTTTGAGGGACTCAAGGCGTACACCACCTGCGACGGCAAGGTCGTTGTGTTCCGTCCCGACCTTAACGCGTCCAGACTCAAGGACAGCTGTGAGCGTCTTGAAATGCCTGTGTATCCCGAGGATAAATTTATTGAGGCGGTCAAGAAGGTTGTCAAGGCAAACATTGACTTTGTGCCTCCCTATGGCACCGGCGCAACCTTATACATCCGTCCGTATATGTTCGGCACCAACCCCGTCATCGGTGTTAAGCCCGCAGAGGAATATCAGTTCCGTATTTTCACCACACCCGTAGGTCCGTACTTCAAGGGCGGCGCAAAGCCGATTACCATCAAGGTTTCTGATTTTGACAGAGCCGCTCCTCACGGCACCGGCCACATCAAGGCTGGCTTGAACTACGCAATGAGCCTTCACGCGATTGTGACAGCGCACAACGAAGGCTTTGATGAGAATATGTACCTTGACGCAGCAACACGTACTAAGGTGGAAGAAACCGGCGGTGCCAACTTCCTGTTCATCACCAAGGACGGCAAGGTGGTTACCCCGAAGTCCAACAGCATTCTGCCCTCCATCACCAGACGCTCCCTGATGTATGTTGCGGAACATTACCTCGGCTTGGAGGTTGAGCAAAGAGAAGTTTTCTTCGATGAAATCAAGGACTTCGCTGAGTGCGGCCTTTGCGGTACCGCAGCGGTCATCTCCCCCGTCGGCAAAATTTACGACCATGGCAAGGAAATTTGCTTCCCCAGCGGTATGGATGAAATGGGACCGATTACAAAAAAGCTCTACGAAACCCTCACCGGTATTCAGATGGGACAAATCGAAGCGCCCGAAGGCTGGATTCAGGTCATCGCGTAAGTGAAAAGGCACTGTAAAAGCTCCTCTGTGCTGAGGAGCTTTTTTATTACCGGTATTGCGGCGCAAAATAATGATGTTCTATAATGGAACATTCTCTTGGAGAATACGATAAAAGAAGGTATAATCATAATGGAATTTTAAACAATTCCGTCACAATATTTGAAAGAGGTTCCGGTATGAAACTGAAAAAACGTATCCTGCCATTTTATCAGGCAATCCCGAAGCTGTTGTTGTTTCAATTGGTTTCATTTGTCATTCTTTCGGTTGTTACATGGGCGATTTCATCGCTGTGCAACCTGCTGTTAGGTCTGTCCGGCAAAGCGGCGTTCACCAGCGGCGATTTGGGCTTTTTCTTTACGCACTGGCAGGGATACGCCATCCTTCTCCTCGTTCTGATGTTGGTTGCTTCCTATATTGCCGTCGAGCTGAACGCGCTGATTTTTTATTGCTCCGGGCTTATGGAAGGTAAAAAACCGTCGGTATGGCGAAGCATCGGACAAGGCTTTGCCGCGCTGAAAAAATACTTGAATCCGCGCGGTATGGTGATTATTCTCTATGCGGCGGTGCTCTCGCCGCTGCTCGGTCTCGGCTTCTCGATATCACTGACCTCGTCCTTCTACATTCCGCGATTTATCATGTCGGTCATCGAATCAAAACCGCTGCTGCTGACAGGATATATCATCGTAATGGCGCTGCTTTTTGTGATCGCCGTCATCTACGGCTTTATTCTGCATGGCGCATTGCCGGACAACATGACAATGAAGGAAGCAAGTGTCAATTCGCGCAGGCTGGTTAAGCGGAATCTGAAAAATTTCATTTTTGAGATGCTATGCTTTTTGGCGCTGGGTACTCTTTCATTTGTACTGGTAACGGCTGCCGCGGCACTGCCCCTGCTGATTGTGCAATTCATCCCGATGGGAGAAACCGCTCAGATATTCTGGAGTATTCTGTTTGTTTCCGTCCTGTTTATGCTTCTGGAACTGATGGCGCTGATGTTCGTTTCCTTCTTCATCATTAAGCTGACGATGCTTTACAAAAAATATCGCGAAGATGGAAAATGGGAATATCGGGAACAGGAAAAGAAGCACCACCCGTTTGTCATCACCGCCGCAGTGTTGTCTGCCGCTTTGTGCGTATTGTTCGCTGTTGTCGGAACAAATTATTTTGATCAACTTTTCCATACCGAAATTACAACGGAAATCGTTGCCCACCGCGCAGGTGGATTTGAGGCGCCCGAAAACACCGTAAAAGGCATTGAGACCGCCTATGAACTCGGCGCAAAAGGCTGTGAAATTGATATCCAGCGCACCTCAGACGGCTACTATGTCATTAATCATGACGCGGATTTTTCACGTGTCGCCGGCGTCAGTAAAACACCCAATGAAATGACACTGGAAGAAGTCAAAAAGCTGCGTGTAGACGGTGAGCCTGTGCCTACCCTGGAAGAAATGCTGGAAGCATCCCGTGATAAGGTAACATTATTTGTCGAGCTGAAGGGCGAAACCGCCGACAACCAAATGGCAGACGACGCCGTGCGGATTATCCGTGAAAAAGGCATGGAAAACCAAACCGTGCTGATTTCTCTGAAATTTGACATTTTGGAATACATCGAGCAAAAATACCCGCAAATGCAGACAGGCTATCTGGCATTTATCTCCTTCGGTCAAATCGAAAACACACCCTTTGATTATCTGGCACTGGAAGAAGAAATCTCGACTGACGAAACCATAGAAGCCGTTCACAGTAAGGGAAAGAAGCTGATGGTATGGACAGTCAACGAGGAAGATAGCATTGAACAGTTTATGACAAGCGAAGCCGACGCTATCATTACGGATGCGGTAAAACTGTCAGGCGAGATGAAAAAAGAGCTCTCGAACCGCACACCGCTGGACATTATTTTCCGAGAAGCAAACTCTATATTTTAAGGTATCAGCTATGAAAAAAGAAACATCCAAAAAAGGCAAAATCGCTAAACAAAGCGATACGCCGCCTGAAAACGCGATTAAAGACCAAAAGGTATTTTGGACAACAAAAAAAGTCGAGACCTGTGTCGCCATTCTGTTGGGCATTACCACATTGTTGTCGGCGTGGGCTTCATGGATTGGTTCGCTGCACAGCGGCATCCAGTCGATTAACTTTACAAAGAGCAATAATATGGCGTCGGCTGGAACCGCGGAGTACAACTCATGCCTGCAGCTGTATATTGCCGATTGCATGACGTGGACAACCCTCAGTGATTATTATTATGACTTGGAGATTGCCAAGGCTGACGGCGATGAATCTAAAATTAAATTTCTGACAGAAAAGATAAACAACTTCATCAGTCAGGGAGCCAGCGATACCCTGACAGAAGCCGTCAAATGGATGGATGAGAACGGAAAAAGCAATCCATTTGAAATGCCCGGCATTAAAGATAAATATTTCGGCACCGCTGAGGAAAAGATAGCGGAATCGCAGGAGCTGTTGAAGGAAGGTCAGAGGGACAATACAAAGGGTGACTCCTATAATCTGGTCAGCGTCATCTATTCACTGGTGCTTTTCCTGCTTGGTATTGTCGGCATCTTCAAAACGCTTCCGAACCGGGTTGTGGTGATGATAATTGCCGCGGCATTTTTAATTTTCGCCTTTATTTATATGTGCACGATACCGTTGCCAACCGGCTTTGACCAAATGAACTTCTTTGAATTCAATAAGTGATACAGATAAAGGGACTGTTGCAGAAAGCCCGACATTACCAATGACATTCCGGTAATAACAGGCTGAATGCAACAGTCCCTTTTG
>JAFUUV010000131.1 GCA_017471345.1 Ruminococcus sp. | reverse complement strand
TCATAATCATATTGTCGTAAACAGCGTTTCCTTTCGCACGGGACGGAAGTTTGAAAATCATATTTCTGATCACTACAAGCTGCGTGAGATTTCCGACGAGGTCTGTCGTGAATACGGCAAATCCGTGATTGAAAACGCTCCGTTCTACGGCGGCGATAAAGCGTATTGGGTACGGAAAAGCGGACAGCTACCGCACAAGGATTTGCTGCGTAAGGACGTTGATGAAGCGCTCGCCAATACCTGTAACCCGGTGGACTTTGAAGTGTATCTGCGTTCTCTCGGTTATATGTTTGTGAGGAGCTTCAAATACGAACATCCGTCGGTTGTTGCTCCCGATTGGCAGAAGCCTGTGAGGATAAGCAGTCTCGGTAAGGATTATTCAAGGCAAGCTATCTTAACTCGCCTGCGCACACAACACGAGGACAGATACTTTATGGATTTCTACACGCCGAGACCTGTAGTCCGCAGAACGCCATTGATTTTAGTGATACGGAACTATGAAAAGGAGCATACGCCCGACCTGATTACTTCGCTATTTGAGCTGATTATCACTATCGCTAAAATCTGCACGGGCTCGAATATCAAGAAGGCTGATTACCGTCCATTGTCGCCTGAACTGAGAGCAGAAATTATAAACCTTGACCGGACTCTCGAAGAATACCATTTCCTCTGCGATCAATTCATTAACTCTGCGGAGGATTTTGTAGAGTGCAAAACAGAGATTGTTGGGAAAATTGAAAGTGATGAAGCCGAGCGGCAGCATATCAGAAATCAAATCCGCAGAGCGAAAACGCCCGAAGAAGATAATTCTCTAAAAGAACAATGCAGAGAAATCACAAAGAAACTGACACCCTTGCGCCGACAGCTAAAAATCTGCGAGCGCATTGAAAACAAAGTGCCTCGGCTCCGAGCTTTAATCGAACAGGAAAAGCAACTGGAGCAAGGCAGATACAAGTACAAATTTTATCACCAAAACAAATCAAAACAAAGGAGTTATGAAAGATGACCAATATATCAATCAACAAATTACACGAATTCAGAGACCACCCTTATCAGGTGCTCGACAATGACGAAATGAACAGCTTAATCGAGAGCGTTCAGCAGCAGGGCATTATGACGCCGCTGATTGTCCGCCCTCTTGAAGGCACAACAAACGAGTATGAAATCATATCCGGACACCGCCGTTTCCGCGCGGCACAGAAGGCAGGGATTGCAGAAGTTCCTGCCTTTATTCGTCCCGTCAGCCGTGACGAGGCTGCGATTATGGTGGTGGACAGCAATCTCCACCGTGAGCATCTTCTGCCGTCGGAAAAGGCTTTTGCCTATAAGCTGAAAGCCGAAGCACTAAAGCATCAGGGACAGCGAACTGATCTCACTTCGGGACAAATTGTCCCGAAGTCTGACGAAAACCGAGCGACTGCATTTATCGGTGAACAATCAGGTGAAAGCTACAAGACCGTACAGCGTTATATTCGCTTAACAAATCTTATCCCCGAATTGCTAAACCTGATGGATGAAGGCAAGATCGCTTTCTCTGTCGGCGTGGAGCTGTCATATCTCTCACCCGAAATCCAGCGTGATTTATTTACAATAATTGAGCGGGATGATCATACCCCGTCTTACTCACAGGCTTATCGTCTGCACAAAGCGTTTAATAGCTGTTCTCTAACGAAAGAAGGTTTGGAGCTTGTGATGTCGGAGGAAAAGGCGAATCAACGTGAAACGCTGAAAATCCCAATGGACAAGGTAAGAAAATACGCTCCGAGAGCCACCGACAATCAGCTTGAAGATTTTGTCCTCAAAGCCTGCGATTATTACCAACGCTATCTCAAGCGACAGCGTGACCGTGAAAGATGAGGTGAGCCTATTGAACAATGAATTGCAAACGGCGGAATACTCGGAAGAAGCATTAACGCTCCTCGCAAAAGTATTCGTTCCCGATATCATCGAGTTTTATAACAGCGAGTACGGCAAACAGTATTACGAGAAGTGGCTAAAGGCTCACCCTGAATATCAGGATGGGAAACAGATTGCGTAAATTTGACACAATCGACTGTTTTCTACAAATCCTGTAATATAATATATAAATACAGCTCTCCGTCGTTTCGGCGGAGAGCAAAGGAGGTCAATTATGAATGTAGTAATCTACGCTCGATTTTCAAGCCATAGCCAGACCGAGCAATCCATTGAAGGTCAGTTGAAGGTGTGCTACGAGTATGCGGAGCAGAATCATTATACAGTTGTCGGAGAATACATAGACAGGGCTGTGAGCGGTAAATATGATAATCGTGCGGAATTTCAGCGTATGATTTCTGACAGTGATAAACACGCTTTTGAGGGGATTTTGGTTTATCAGCTTGACCGATTTGCCCGTAACCGCTACGACAGCGCTATCTACAAATCAAAGCTGAAAAAGAACGGTGTCAGAGTGTTATCGGCAAGAGAAAACATCACCGACGACGCATCCGGTATTCTCGTCGAAGGTGTGTTAGAGAGTATGGCGGAGTATTTTTCCGCCGAGCTTTCGCAAAAGATTCACCGAGGTATGGAGATCAACGCACAAAAATGTTTGTCTAACGGCAGCAATCCCGGTCTTGGGTTTAAGGTGGATAAAGACAGGCGATTTTATGTAGATGAGGATGAAGCCAAAATCGTGCGTGAGATATTTGAGCGATATGCAAGCGGCGAGACCAAAGCCGAAATTGTCAAAGACCTGAAACGCCGAAGAATCAAAACATCTTTAGGCAACAATTTCACTTACAACAGCCTCAGCCGTATGTTGAGCAACAAGCGATATATAGGGGTTTATATGTATAAGGGACAGGAAACGCCGGGCGGAATGCCGAGGATATTAGATGATGATTTATTCTACAAGGTTCAGGATATACTGAACAAAAACAAAAAGGCTCCTGCCAGAACGCACGGCGAGGGCGAGTATCTGCTGACAACAAAGCTGTTTTGCGGTCACTGCAAGAATATGATGGTCGGCTACGGCGGTACAAGTAAAACCGGCAAGCAGTATCACTATTATATCTGCAAGGAAGCCCGAAAGAAACGCTGTGATAAAACAATCGTTGGCAAAAAGAAAATCGAGGACAGAGTGATTGCGGAATGTTTGAAACTGCTTACAGATGAAAACATCATATTCATAGCCAAAAAGGTAGCTGAGGAATGTAATAAAAGCCCTGATAATCTTTCGGTCAAGCAGTTAAAGAAAGCCATCCGAGAAGCGGATACTGCCATAGAAAATTTATGGAGAGGTATTGAGCAAGGACAATCCGTTCCAATGCTGACAGAACGCCTTAACAAGCGTCAGGCTGAAAAAGAATCGCTGGAGGAACAGCTTGCCATTGAACAAAACAAACGTATCTGTCTTTCGGAAGCGCAGATACTCGCTTTTCTTGATTTCGTATGCGAAATGCCGCTGGATGATGTCAACAAACGCCGTGCCATCATCAATATCCTCGTACATTCCGTATATCTTTACGACGACCATTTTACGCTGATAATCAACGCCAGCAAGAAGCCTGTGAGCATTGATGACATACCGTTAGAGGAAATTGAAGAAGCCTTTAACGCCGATAAAACCTGCACGGAGCAGGGTTCGACTATGACGTCTCCTGCTCCACCATAAAGGATATGCAAAAAAGATATATCCTCGAAAAAACCCGATTTTATCGGGTTTTTTCACGTTTTAGGGGCGTGATATTTTTGTCACGAAATATGGATTGTAAAACGGATGTTTTCAAGACTGACAGGAACCGAACTTCCGTAGAACAACAGAAAACAATAATCAGGTGAGCAGGCAACAGAAAAAGTTGTCTGCTTTTTTTGAGCCAATCGTTTAGAAATAAGCGGTTGGCTCTTTTTATGTTTTAAAAAAATCATTTTGACCCCGCCGTCCATGAAGTTATTCAAATAGCGATTTTCCCAAAGGCGGGATTGGGTGCAGCGTCACGCTGCAAAAAGTAAGGAGTGTGAGAACATTGATATTTACAGAAAACCGGTATGACCGCAGCATGGAACAAATGATGAAGGGCATACCAAAGTTTTTTAGCGGCAGGCAATCTGTTTTAAGTTCATATTAGGTTCGGCTTGTATAATACAGGCATACCACAGGAGGTGGATTGATATGAGAGACAAGATCATCAAGAGATTTGTGGCGGGGACGATCGGTGTTTGCTTTGCTTATGCGCTGATCCGTCAGCCGTTCGCGGTGATGAAAAATCCGAGCGAATTGATGACAGCAGATTGGAACGCTGCGTCGCAAAGTGCGTTGCAGCCGACGACCGCTTATTCGGTGACGACGGTTCCGCCTACATTGCCGGAGGAGCTGCCGACAGAAATCATGATGACAGACCCTCCGACGGAAGCGGTCACAGAGCCCTTGCAGGAGGAGATCATTGAGGATAAAGATTCCTCCGAAAATGAGTCTGCCGAAGAACTGCTTCCTCAGCAAAACGAATCCGGCGGCGACGTACCGTCTCTCACGCAATTTCTCTCAACACTGATCTGCGGCGGCTGTCGTCACAACTGCTCGCTTGTCAGCCCAAGATGTATGAAAGGACGCGCAAAAGCCGAAAGCGCGACGGTGGAATATTATGAAACATACGGAGCATAACGCATTTTTGAACGAGGCGCTGGAAGCCATCAACAGAATATACAAGGAAAACAAGCATTTGACGCAGCTCAGGTGGTTTTTGGAAACCGCGCCGCAGCGGTTCAACAAGGATTATCTGAACAGTAGAAAGCCGCAGGTGATCGTGCTCGGCGACGACATACCGGCGGAGGTTTTGTACGCGGTTTGTGACGATCCGTTTTATGTGCTGGGCGGAAGCCTCGGCACGGCGCACTGGGCGGACGAGCTCACGCCGCGAGATACCGACCCTTTCAGCCGTTCCTCACTCGGCTGGCTGATCAATCCCGAATTTGACCTGACAGGAAACGCCCTGATCGTGACGGCGGTTTCCTCTGACAGCAGGCGCAAGCTGATCTCTGTTTTGCGAAACAACGGCAGGAAGGTCGCCGCGTTGGATATTCCTCCGACACGATCTGCAAACGCCGTTCCGTATTACAAAGAACAGTTGACAGAGCTTGCGGAGATGATCGGCAAGCACACCGGCAAGCACTTTACAAGCGGTAATCTGAAACGCGCTGCAAAGCGTGTCGCAAACGCGCATTATCAGCGGCAGCGGTTTTTAACGGCGGTCTTTTCGTCTGGAAATATCATCTCTGACGAGGCGGGCTTATTGGCAAATCAATGTATGTATTTTGCTGATGATTTAGATGAATGGTGCGCCCATATTTCCGCGCTTGAAGATGAGTTGGAACAGCTTTGCAATCGGTATGCTTTGCCGAAAAAAGATCGGGCGAACGTGATGATCCTCGGGTCTCCTGTCGTTTTTCCGAACTACAAGGTACCGCAGCTCATCACATCGGCAGGAATGAATATCACGGCGATCGCGGACAGCCTGTCACTGGGAGCGTCCATTGCTTTGCCGAAAAAGAAAGCGTTTTTGACGGCAGACAGCTTGCTGCAACAGATCGCCCAAACACATCTGAAAATGATCTCCTCAGGCGCGAGGGTGAGCAACGAGGGCTTGTACGCCTACTTTATGCATCTTGTCAGGCAGCTTCACCCCGACGGCATTGTGTGCCATATCCTCAAAGGACAAATCGAATATGACTTTGAGCTGCCGCGTATCGAAAAGGCAGCAGAGGAGCTGGACATTCCCGTGTTCCGCTTGGAAACGGACTATCAGTATCAGGATTTGGAACAGCTCAGGATCAGAATGGAAGCGTTTGGCGAAATGCTGACGCAGCGAAAAATCGTAAGCAATAAAAGGCGCAGAACAGCATAGGAGGGTGTATGAATAAAAAGGTGATAAGAAAAATTCTGTTTGCCGTCTTTGCCGTCGCCCTTTGCGCGGCAGCGTATTTTGCCGCTGACATTCCTTTTTTTCAATTTGACGATTATGAATATCAGGATAAAGGAGCCGCGCTTTTCAGCACGCAATGGCTGTCCGCTATGCTGCCGTTCGGTATCATTCTACTGGTTTCAGCCGTATGTATCGCCCTTGACGTGCTGTTGCGCAAGCTGCTTTACAAAAAAGAAAAGCTGCCCGTCGGCAAAACCGGGATCATGGCGCGAGATAAGCGTAAAAAGCGCCTTGTGTTCGGCTTTGAGACCGTCCGTTGGATTGTAATGATACTCAGCTTTGCACTGCTGATCTTCGGCGGTCGCCTGTTCGGAACGGCGTTCACGAACGTTCACCTCCCCGTCTTTGCCTGTCCGTATAACCTCGACCAGCTCACCAATGCCGGGTGTTTTTATTTCAGCCACTTGGACGCATTGTTCGCTGAGGGTTGGCAAGAGATACTCGCCTTCTTCGGCACCTTCATCGTCTGCGCGGTCTTGCTCGGACGCGTGCTGTGCGGCTTTGTCTGTCCGCTGGGCTTCATGCAGGACGTTGCCCATGAAGCAAGGCAAGTCCTGCATATCGAGGGTATCTCCCTCAATGAAAAACTGTATGCCGTTCTCCGCTTGGTGAAATGGGTCATGCTGATCATCTTCCTCGGCATCGGCTTTGTCGGCGGCAATTTCTGCGACTTCTGTCCTGCCGCGGCGGTATCGCCTGCGCTTGCCGGCTTCAAGCTGAGCTTGGGGCTGAACGGATTTATCATGGTGATCGTGCTGGTCAGCGGCTTCTTCAAGCGCCGTTGCTTCTGCAACATCTGTCCGCTGGGCTTTATCCTCGGACTCACGCACAGAATCTCGTTGTTCAAGCTGAAAAAGAACGCCGTAGCCTGCACCGAATGCGGCGCGTGTTATGAAGCCTGCCCGATGGGGATCAAATCCATCTTCACCGAACGCGAGGGCAAGGATATCCGCAAGATCGACGTGACGACCTCGGAGTGCATACTTTGCGGCGAATGTGTGCGCCGCTGTCCCGAAAACAACGCGCTGGCGATCACCTTTTGCGGCAAGAAGATATACAACGCCGACCGTATGAAATTTATGAAGCAGTACGCGCCGAAGGACAAATACGCGCCGTTCAGCGGAAAGGAGGATTTGGATGGATAACAGCAGACAAGGGACCCCCGAGGAACGCCGAAAACAGCGGTTCCTCAACAAAAGCGCGGTGACGTCTGTGAAGTATCTCCGCAAAATCGACGAGCTGCCGCACAAGCCGGACACGCTCGATCCGTTTTTGAATATTTTGAAGCATGTATTCGTCGATATGCAGGGCGCTGTCAAGCCGAAGGACACGCCGTCGATCGGCACCTACTGCGTGATGGTGCCGCCGGAGCTGATCTACGCGGCAGGCGCTATGCCGGTCAAGCTCTGCGGCGGCAGCTACACGGCGTTCAACATCGGTGACGATATCGCGCCGCGTGACGCCTGTCCGCTCGTCAAGGCGGTCATGGGCTTTGAAAGCATCGGCGTGATGCCTGTCTATCAGGAGTGTCGGATGATGGCAGTACCGATCACCTGCGACTGCAAAAAGAAGCTGGCAGGCTGGCTCGGCGAACGCCGCAAAACTGTGACGCTCCACGTTCCCACAGGGCGCGACCGCGACGAGGATATGGAGCACTATGTCAAAGAGCTGTATCAGTTCAGCGAGGAGCTGACTAAAATAACAGGCAAACAACTCAGCTATGAGCGGCTTTCATGGGCGTGCGGATTGACAGCGGCAGCGCAGTATGAATTATCGCGCTTTATCGAACTGCGCCGCAGGGCGCCCCTTGTGATAAAAGGTACACACTATCTGGCGGCGCTGAATGCGCTGAGCTACTCGCATATTTCGATCTGGACGCGATATATGCGCGCCCTCTGCGACGAAATAGAACAGCGTATCAAACGTAAAGAAATGGCTTCCAAGGAAAACCGTCCGCGCATTTTAGTCACAGGTTCGCCGATCGTATTTCCCAACTTCAAGCTGCCGCTGCTGATCGAAGAAATGGGCGGCGCATTGGTGGCGGACGAAACCTGCATGGGTGAGCGCGGCGCATACGATCCGCCTGCGATTGCCGACCAAAGCACCGACGGCATTATGCGTGCGCTTGCCAACAAGAGCACGCGCCCCTGCACCTGCCCGACCTTTACCGACAACAAGCGCAGGGTCTACCGGATCATGCAGATGCTCGAGGACTATCAGGTACAGGGCGTGATCTATCACGTTTTGCGCGGCTGTTTGGTTTACGACTACGAATACCAGGTGTTGGAGGAAGAGATGGGCAGGCTCGGCGTGCCGATCATCCGTGTGGAAAGCGACTACAACGAAGAGGACGTGGAACAGCTCCGCATCCGCGTTGAGGCGTTCATCGAATTGATCAAATACGGTCGCGGCGGCGACTCCGCAATCCACCTTCGGAAATGACAGCGATAACAGAAACGCATCATTAACGGCGGGTCAATAACGTGGCATTATGGCATTATCTAAAAGCAATAAGGAGACTTTATAATGAAGATATACGCAGGCTTGGACGGCGGCTCTACCTATCTGAAAGCCGCTCTCATAGACGAACACAAGCGCGTGCTCCGCACCGGCGTCACCAACACCGGCATCGACAACAACGGTGCGGCAAAGCGGCTGCTTGCAAAGCTGATGAGCGACAGCGGCGTGAGCCGCATCCATTACACGATGGCGACGGGCTACAGCCGCAAAATACTGGAGGTAGCGGACGACGACGTGAGCGAGATCACTGCCCACGCCTACGGCGTGCGCGTAACGGCGCCGCGCGAATACCGACCGGGCATGATCGTCGATATCGGCGGTCAGGACAGCAAGATCATCTATCTCGACGCGAATTATTCGGTCAAAAATTTCAGCATGAACGACAAGTGCGCCGCCGGCACCGGCAAGTTCATGGAGGTCATCGCGCAGATACTCGAAACGACCATCGACCAAGTGGGACCGCTCTCTCTTGAAAGCACAGCACCCTGCGACATCAACAGCACCTGCGTGGTGTTTGCGCAGGCGGAGGTCATCTCGCTGATCGCACGCAAATATGACCGCCGCGACATTCTTTCGGGGATGCACCTGTCGATGGCGAAGCGCATAATCAAGATGATGAAAAAGAGCGAGAAGAACGGCGACGTGTTGATGACGGGCGGCGGCGCGCTGAATATAGGATTGAGAAAAGCGTTTGAGGATGAGCTGATGCGCGATGTGTTTGTGGCAAAGCATCCGCAGTTCAACGGCGCGATCGGCGCGGCGCTGCTCGCAAGCGAAAGGGGATGAGCATATGTTGGCAGAAGCATTGGCGGCTTCCGTTTCCGTAGGCTTAGGCTGCGGCACCTGCTGCGGCTCGTCGGCTTCGTCGTTTTTGGCGGTCTATATCCTCACCGAGGGAGGCGGCTTCAAATCGTCTCTAAAGCACGTCGGCGGTTATTTCTTCGGAAAAAACCTCGCTGTCTGTTCCATCACCGCGCTATGCTCTGTGATCGGCAAGGTGTTCATTGACGAAAACGGTTATATCGGCAGCTTCAATCTGCATCACGCCGTTTCGTGGGTCATGCTCGCTTCGGCGCTGTTTTTGATCTGTCGGTGGTTCAGAAGCCGCAGGCAGACCTGTGCGAAATGCGGCGGCAAATGCCATTCCGATAACAAATCGCGGCTGATACCGTCCTTTACAGTCGGGCTTGCCTACGGCGCTTATCCCTGTGCGCCGCTGTTGATGGTGGCAGGCTACGCGATCACGCTGTCACTGCCGGGTGCCGTTCTTCTCGGCGCGGTATTTGCGCTCGCAAGCTCGCTGTCGCCCATGCTGGTGATATTCGGACTGTCGGGCGTCCTCAGCGGAAAGATCCGCAAACAGCTCGGCAAAGCAATGCCGTGGATCCAATTAGGCGTATATATTTTGTTTTTGATTCTTGCAGTGTTTTCTCTGTTCTGGTATAATTGAACCAAGTGGTTAGTGATTAGTGGTTAGTGGTTAGCTTTCAGGTGAGAGGTGAATACTGGATGGTAAAAAGTTATAAAGATTTATTGGTATGGCAAAAATCAATGTCGTTAGTATTTGAGGTATATAGGGTTATAGGAAATTTGCCCAAGGAAGAACTATATGCTTTGTCTTCTCAAATTCGACGTTCGGCTGTTTCCATTCCTTCCAATATAGCAGAAGGACAACAGAGAAACTCTACAAAAGAGTTTATCAATTTTCTCTCAATAGCTAAAGGCTCTAATGCTGAATTGCAAACGCAACTGATGATTTGTGTAGGATTGAATTATCTTTCAAAAGAGGAAACAGAAACCGCAATGCAGCTGTCAAATGAAGTTGGTAAAATGCTAAATGCTTTAATAGACAAACTAAGGCAAATTACTAACCACTAACCACTAACCACTAACCACTAACCACTAACCACTAGCCACTAACCACTAAAACCGGAGGTGATAATTGATGAGATTACTCTTTGCCGAGGATGACCGCGACATTTCTAAAGCGGTCAAAACGCTTTTAGAGCGTTCGGGATATTCGGTCGACGTAGTTTACAACGGTCAGGACGCGATAGATTATATTGAATCGGGCGAGTACGACGGTGTTATCCTTGACTGGATGATGCCCAAGCGCAGCGGTATTGAGGTGCTTACGCAAATGCGCGCAAAGGGCTTCTCTGCGCCCGTGCTCATACTCACCGCGCGCGATTCTGTTGATGACAGAGTAAAGGGACTTGACACCGGCGCGGATGATTATCTCCCCAAGCCTTTTGCCGCCTCGGAGCTCCTTGCGCGTATCCGCGCCATGCTCAGGCGCAAGGAGGATTACAAGCATGACGTGATCCGATTTGCCGATATCGAGCTCGACAAATCCGCTATGTCCATCACCTGCAACGGAAAAAGCGTTCGGCTGAACAACAAGGCTTTTCAGCTGATGGAAATGCTCGTCGATCACCCGGGAGCGGTTTTGAGCATCGATCAGATCATGGAACGCATTTGGGGCTGGGACAGCGACAGTGAAGTAAACGTCGTATGGGTGAACATCTCGTTTTTGCGCAAAAAGCTGACCGAGCTCGGCGCGCACGCTAAGATCAAAGCCGTCCGCGGCGTCGGCTATTCACTGGAGAATACGTTATGATGAAACAGATACGGATACGCTTTATCAGGATCGCCCTGCTCGCGCTGTCACTCGCGATGCTGCTTGTCGCCGGCGCAATCAATGCGGTACACATCGTCAGCACCGTCAACGAACAGTACGAAACGCTGCAATATCTTACAGAAAATCAAAACAACTTTTCCAAGAAAAAGCAGGGAGACACCTTCGGCGGCGAAAACCAAAAGAAGGAGTTTTCGGCGACCGAGGACAGCTTTCAGCAGGGCGGCAAGAACAACCACAATCACCATATGCAGGCGGCGCTGGAGGAATCGCGGTATTTCATGGCGATCCAAAACACCGACGGCAACTTGCTCCTCGGAGACGGCTCCAAGGAGACCGATTACACTGAGGAAGAATTGTTAGCCATTGCCGGGCGCGTCTTTGCGTCGGGTGACGAATCGGGAACGATCGAAAACTACCTCTACCGTGTGACGGAGCGTGACGACGGCTTCAAAACCGCCGTATTCCTGAATTGCGAATCCAAGCGCAACGAGATCATCTGGTTGGCGCTGATATCGCTGCTCGCCTGTGCGATCGGTATTTTACTGGCATTGATCTTGGTTTCGCTGCTCAGCAAAAAGGCGATCCAGCCGATGATGGAAAACATCGAACGCCAAAAGCAGTTTATCACAGACGCCGGTCACGAGCTCAAAACGCCGCTGACGGTCATCTCTGCCAATATGGACGTGCTCTCGATGGACATCGGGCAAAACGAGTGGGTGCAGAGAACGCAAAAGCAGGTCGCCAATATGCGCAAGCTGGTGAATGAGCTGGTCTATCTGTCGCGCATGGATGAGACGGATTCTCACCTTGAAAAGAGCATTGTCGATCTCTCAAAAGCCGTGCAGGACGTTGCCGCTCCGTTTGAGGGTATGGCGGAGTTCAACGGCAAGGGGCTGAATCTGCATATGGAAGACAATATCACCGTCAACGGCGATGAGGCAGCGTTGAGACGGCTCATCAGCATCCTTTGTGAAAACGCCGTCAAGTACGCGCCGGAGGACAGCGAAATCCTAATCTCCCTTACCCAATCGGGAAAGAGCGTTGTGCTTATAACCGAGAACGTCATGAAGGAACCGCTCAGCGAGGAAGCGCTGAACCACCTCTTTGACCGCTTCTACCGCGGCGACGAATCCCGCTCAAAGGAAGAAAACAGCGGCTTCGGCATCGGTCTTTCCATCGCCCGCGCCATCACCGAGAAGCACGGCGGCACTATCAAGGCGAAGATCGTTGACAGCAATAGGCTGCAAATCATTTGTCTTTTACCGAAACGATAAAGAGTTTTATTGAACTACCTGCTGAAATCCGAACCCCGCAATTCCGAAATATCAGTCTCGATTTTTGGCTTGCTTACTGTAATACTCTGCTTCCTTTCGGTCAGGAGTCTTGTATTGGTTCTTGGATTGCGGACGTTCGCTGTTATAAAATTTGGTAATAGAAAAAGATTAACCAATAACCTGAATCCGTGAAATTCCAGATACAAAAACCTAAATAAGGCAGAGAATAACGAAAAGACGTAAAAAATGACAAACACCTATATGGTGAAAGATAAACCTAATCGTAGGGGACGGCTTCCCAGACGTCCCGCTGAACCAAACGTCAGGCGTTACGGGACGTCAAGGATGCCGTCCCCTATATAAGGGTTGATTATTTATGATTTCAGTTTCACGGATTCAGGAATAACATAAGTTCACTTCTCCCCAGCACTTTCCCGAAAACCCATCTTTTTTGCTCACCCTTGACAGAAACGCCGGAACCGCCGTTCCGGCTCAATGAATAGTGAATAATGAATAGAGAATAATTAATAATGAAATGTTTCCTTAGAGCGTTTCTGTATTATTCGTTATTCATTATTCACTATTCTTTATTCACTAAGTCAGAGGATACATAACAGCAATTTCTTAAACCAAAAAGGAATTTGATCATGAACAACAAGTATTACATTGAAATTACCCCTCTTGACAAAGAAAAGGACAATTTAGAGAGATTTGCAGGATATGATCCGAAGTCTTTTTCTAAAAATGATACAGGATATGATTGGTTAGAATATGAAGACTCAAAATGTATTGTTTTTGAAAATCCGCATGGTGGAAGTCCACTCGAGATAAGCATTGGCGATGACGGACGGTTTACCCTGTATTTTTCTGAACATCACGCACATTAAGAAGCATAACAGGGCGACTACGAAGATATGATTGCTATGATATCTAACATCATCAACAACCGCGTTTGTGCCGCCACCATAAAAGATGACAAAGAGAACTGGTACGGTGGCTGTTATCTGCCTGCGGAAGAATCGGATAAGCCACCAACGAAAATGTTTGAGTTTGTTTTCAAGGAAGATGAATTTCGCAATCATTTATTCAAATCCGGATACTCGATTTCTTTAAAATACTGGAATCCGAAATATGATAAAATCATGAAAGTGTTTCCGCAAAATAACGATTGATTGCGAAAAAAATAGTTTGATTTCTTTGTCAGCGTGCGTAGCACGCGTATTTCAGCTGATAAAAGGGGCTGTCGCGTTAAGCAAAGCTGTCATTTCGGGCACCGCTCGAAATGACAGCTTTGGAGATAATTGGCTTAATGCAACAGCCCCTTTATTTTTTCAGGAAACAACCTCTATTTCGCCGCTGCGGTACATTTGCAGCAGCGCGAAAAGGTCGGCAATTTGCTCGCGGATTCGCTCGCCCGCGTCGGTTTCGTCTACCATCACGCGGTAGCGCTCAGTTTCAACAATCTCGGAATGCGAGAGAATATCGTGATTCGTCCGCAGGGCGGCGTCCACGCTCTCAAACGGCTGATGCGCCTTGAGACGCAGCCCGTGAGAATTGAAAATCAGTGTGTAGCCGGCAATGCCGGTCGTGTCGTGATACTCACGGCAGAAGCCGCCGTCAATCACCAGCAGCCTGCCGCCGGCACGGATAGGCAATTCGCCGCGCACCGTGCGCACCGGCGTATGACCGTTGATGATGTGCGAATACGGCGAGGTCAGGCCAAACGCCGCTAAGATTTTTTCACAGGTCTCCTGCTTGTGGTACAGGCGGTAGTAGGGATTTTGCTCCTCGTGCCATGCCGCCTTGTCGGCGATAAAGGTGCGTTCAAAGGTCTTGATGTTGCGTCCGCAGAGAGGGGACTTTCTGCCGCACCAGAGATACCACATAAAATCCAGCTCTTCCTGACGCTTGTGGCGGCTGAAAAACGCGGAACGGGCACGGCTGTCCGCCATGTCAAAATATGCCTTGCCGCTGTAGCGTTCGCCGAAATGCGTCACGGTGTCAAAGCCGCCGTCCTCGGTCAGCGGAACGCAGCCGTGATAGAGCAGATTGCCGTTGTGACAGCGGTACATACCGCCCTTTTCATAGAGGAAGGTGACGTGACGTCTGAGGGAAGCGCTGTTGAGAAAGGCGTCACGCAAGCCGTCCATCACCTCGCGTTCTCCATCCGTCAGCGCGTAGGGATTGTCGGGCATGACCGTCGGAAAATCGCTGTCAGTCAGCGGATACACCCTCCCCTCGCTTTCCACTGTCCCGTTACGGATGCTGCCGAGCAGCAGGCGGTCGTTCATCTCGTATTCCGGATGGCGCTGAATCACCTGTCCCTCCAACTTGAACTGCATGACGGCGATTGCCTTCAGCGCCGCCTGCATGGGATTGGAGCTGCCGTAGGTTTTCTCCGCAAAAAGCGTCAAAGCGCGCAGACTGACGCCGTAGCCGCTTTCGAGCGTGCGCAGACAACGGTACTTGACGCAGTTGCGCACGACGTTGGCGATACACGCCTCGCTGCCGGAGGCGGCTCCCATCCAGAGAATGTCATGATTGCCCCACTCGATGTCGAGAGTATGGCAGCGCATGAGCAGCTCAACCACCTTTTCGGCGGAAGCGCCGCGGTCGAAAATATCGCCGACAATGTGCAGCCTGTCCACCGCCAGCCGCTTGATCAGACCGGCAAGCGCGAGGATGAAGTCCTCGGCGTCGATGTCGATAATCGTGCCGAGAATCAGGTTGTGGTAACGCACCTGGTTGTCGTCCTCGTCGCGCTGGGCATGAAGCAGCTCGTCGATGATATAGGCGTAGTCCTCGGGCATCGCCTTGCGCACCTTGGAACGCGTATACTTGGAGGACAGCAGCCGCGCGACCTCCAACAGCCGGTTGATGGTCAGCTCATACCATGCGCGTGTGAGCGCCGCTTCCTTGCGCAGCCGGCTGAGCTTTTCGCGCGGATAATAAATCAGCGTACACAGACCGCCGCGTTCCTCATCCGAAAGCGTTTCGCCGTAGAGGTTGTCCACCTTCTCGCGGATAACGCCGGAGCAATTGTTGAGGATGTGGCTGAACGCCTCGTACTCACCATGAATATCACTCATAAAATGCTCGGTACCCTTGGGCAGATTGAGAATCGCGGTGAGGTTGATAATTTCCTTTGACAGCGACCGCATGGTCGGGTATTTCTCAGCAAGCAGGGTAAAATATCGTTTGCGCTCCTCCACAGCCGGCGCCTCCTTTCAGGTGGTTCTGTCCTTAAAGCTGCAAGCCCTCGGTGGTTTGCAGGAAAGCTTGTAAATGATTGAGAATGACATCAACGCCGCCGGCGCTGTCGCTCTCGATATTCAGCGGCATAATCGGGTCGTGCACGGAAAGACGCAGCAAAAACCAGCCGTCACCGTTGTCCTTGTCAAAGGACACACGCACACCCTCGCGGTTGTCGTCGGCAAGCTGCCAGTCGGGCTGTGCCTCGGCATAGGCTGTCAGGTCGCGGATAATCCGCTCGCCGCAGGCGCGGAAGTCCTTCTCGGTGATGCGGTAGCGGATTTCACGGCTTTCGAGCGGCTCGCGCAAATCAGCGGTCAGCGCGTCTAACTCCTTGCCCTCGCGGCGCAGCTGAGCCGCCTTGATGATGATTTTGGTGCAGAGGTAAGCGCCGTCGTCAAGAAAATAATTCTCGCGCATGGCGGCATGGCCGGAGGTTTCGATCGCCAGCGGACAATTGACGCCCTGCGCGTTGAGCTCGAGCGCCTTGTCAATCACATTTTTATAGCCGCGGCGGTAGCGGTAGTGCTTGCCGCAGAGGGTTGTTTCGATAAAGGTTTTTAATCCGCTCGAGGTAATGGAGTCGGTCACCACCGTGCCGCCGTCGTTGCCCTCGAGCGCGATTGCCGCCGCTACCGCGACAAGACGGTTGCGGTTAATCTCATTTCCCTTGCTGTCCACAGCGCCGCCGCGGTCAACGTCGGTGTCGAAAATGACGCCTAAATCCGCGTGGTTCTCGCGCACCGCCTCGCTGATGGACGCCATTGCCACCGCGTCCTCGGGATTGGGCACATGGTTTGGGAACATACCGTCCGGCTCCAAAAAACGGCTGCCGGTAGTATCTGCGCCCAAAACGGCAAGCACCTTGTCGGCATAAAAACCGCCGGCGCCGTTGCCTGCATCCACAACGATTTTAAAGCCCTTCAGGGGATGGTCGTAGTCCTCGGCATTGACCTCGCGCTTAATCTTTTCGCAAAGTCCTTTGGCATAATCGCTCATATAATCGACCTCGCGTACCGTGCCGCCGTCCGCCGCGTCAGGATGGCAGCCGTCCTGCGCGAAAGTGAGGATTTTTTCGATATCGCTGCCCTCCAGACCGCCGCCGCGTGTGAAAAATTTCAAGCCGTTGCGGTTGAAGGGATGGTGGCTGGCGGTGATTTGCAGGGCGCCGTCGCAGCCCAGATCGACCGTGGTCATAAACATACTCGGTGTAGACGCCAGACCGCAGCACAGCACCTGCGCGCCGGCACGGCAAAACCGCTCGGTGCAAAGCTGTAAAATATGCGGACCGGAAACGCGGCTGTCTCTGCCGACGGAAATTTTCAGGGCATCGGGTGCTTTGCCGACCTTCTCGCTCAGCCACAGCACAAAGCCGTCCGCCATTTGGGCGACGACCTCGTCCGTGAGGTTGACGGGCTGTCCTTCCACGCCCTCTGTCGCAACGCCGCGGATATCGGTGCCGCTTTTGAATTGACGATAAAACTCATTGAGCATTTTTCTCTCTCCCTATCGGTTATTTCCTATATTTTACCATATCGGCAAAAAAATCTCAACAGCGAAAAATGAGAAGTTTGTGAGAATCGCACCTTGTTTTCCCTTTGCGTCAAAAGAAGTTGGTGATAAACGCCAACCAAGCCTTCGCACGGTTTGCTCCACAAACGAAATTTTTCATTTTGTTTCGTCATTATATACAATAAGTCATTCATCGTTTTGTGTGTTATTTACATCGTATTATCCTATCTGTCAAAATTTTCCGACAAAAACTGTTGACTTTCCCGAAAAACCGAGTATAATAAAAAACTGTCAGGAGCAGTTCACCTGACAGAACATTTTCATCACGCTATCCACGTTTTTCACGTTAATTTCAAAACTTCTAAATCCGAAAAGGGACGCTGGCAAGCGTCCTTTTTCGGTTTTTGTCAAAAGATATGCCGCCGCGCCTCTCCCCCGCTCAAAAAAATCTTGCATTCCCTTTCGCTGTGTATTATAATATAGACGGTGATGCACTTGTACAAAAACTACCTGTTTGATTTGGACGGCACGCTTTTGCCGATGAATACAAAATACTTTGTCGAGCTGTACGTTGCCGCGTTCTGCAAACGAATGGTGCCCGAGACAAAAATCGCGGCGAAACCGCTGATGGATGCCATCTGGGCAAGCGTGGGACGAATGGCAAGAAACGACGGTGACTGTCTGAACGAGGACTTGTTCTGGCAGACAATGAACGCGCACTGCAAGCGCGATATGCGGCCGTTCAGCGACCTGATTGACGATTTTTACCGCACGGATTTTTCAGCCGCGCGCGCGGCTACAAAGATGCAGCCGCTGGCGCGTGTTTGTGTTGATTTCATCAAACAGCAGGGCGGAAATTTGATTGTGGCGACCAACCCGATTTTCCCGAAGGCCGCGACCTACACACGTATTGAATGGGCAGGTCTGAACGTGAACGATTTTCGCTATATCACCACCTACGATAATTCATCAGCCTGCAAGCCAAACCTGAATTACTATGAGGAAATCTGCTCTGTCTGCGGCATTCATCCCGAGGAAAGCCTGCTGATCGGCAACGACGTGGACGAGGATATGGTCGCGTCCCGCTTAGGCTTTGACACCTTTTTGATTACCGATTGTCTGATTAATCGCAGCAACAAGGATGTCCGTTTGTTCCGCCACGGCAGCTTCGGAGATTTCTATGATTTTCTGACAAAAGACGCGCACAGCGCATAACAAGCCCCTTATGGCAGACCGGAATTTGCCATAAGGGGTATTTTTATTTTTTGCAGTTCATGCCGCAGCGAGAGCAGTCGCCGCAGCAGCAGCCCTTTCCCTTGCGCCTGCGGCGGATGATGAACACCAGCGCCAAAACCGCAAGCGCGGCGATGACCGCGATAATGATGATATCAATCCATTGCATCGCTGCCTCCTAAGCCAGGCCAAAGAGCAGACCGATGAGATGCACGCCCATCGCGGCGATATAGGCGACGGCGCATTGCCAGATGACCATACCGGCAGACCACTTGAAGCCAAGCTCGCGCTTCACCGAGTTAATCGCCGCCACACAGGGCGTGTAGAGCAGGCTGAACACCAGCATGGTCGCCGCTGTGAGCGCGGAAATGACGGCGGAAATATTTTCGCCATAGAGAATACCGAGCGTTGCCACAACGCCTTCCTTGGCAAGCACGCCGCTGATCAGCGCGGTGACAAGCCGCCAGTCGCCGAGACCGACCGGTACAAAAACCGGCGACAGAAAGCCGGCAATCTGCGCGAGGATACTGTCGTGCGAATCGGCTACCATATTGAACTGCCAGTTGAAATTCTGCAAAATCCACACGACGATGGTGGCGATGAAAATCACCGTAAAGGCACGCTGCAAAAAGTCCTTCGCCTTGTCCCAGAGCAAGCGCACAACATTGCGCGCACCGGGCAGGCGGTAGTTAGGCAGCTCCATGACAAACGGCACCGCTTCGCCCTTGAAGAGCGTTTTTTTATACAACAGCGCCACGAGGATGCCCATCACAATGCCGAGAAGATAAAGCCCCGACATCACCAGCCACGCGTAGTCGCGGAAAAACGCGTTGACAAAAAAGCCGTAAACCGGCAGCTTTGCCGAGCAGCTCATGAACGGCGTCAGCAGAATGGTCATCTTGCGGTCGCGTTCGCTGGGCAGCGTGCGCGTTGCCATGACAGCAGGCACCGTGCAGCCGAAGCCAATCAGCATCGGCACAATGCTGCGTCCGGACAATCCGATTTTGCGCAGCAGCTTATCCATGAAAAATGCCACACGCGCCAGATAGCCGCTGTCCTCCAAAATGGAGAGGAACAAAAACAGGGTGACGATAATCGGCAAAAAGCTGAGCACGCTGCCGATACCGGCAAAGATGCCTTCGGTGACCAGTCCCGTGAGAATCGGGTTGACGTTGGCGCTCTCCATGGCTTCCGCCGTGACGGCGGTGAGGTTGCCGATGCCGACCTCGAGCAGCTTTTGCAGGCTGCCGCCAATCACGTTGAAGGTCAGCAGAAAAATAGAGACCATAATCAAAATAAACATGGGTATCGCGGTGAATTTGCCGGTCAGAAGCTTGTCAATCTTCACACTGCGGCGATGCTCACGGCTTTCCTGCGGCTTGACCACTGTTTGTGCGCATACGCGTTTGATATAGGAGAACCGCATATCCGCGATGGCGGCGTTGCGGTCGAGTCCCAACTCCTTCTCCATCTGACAAATGATATGCTCCAGCATTTGTTTTTCGCTGTCCTCTAACTGCAATTTTTCAAGCAGCAGCGTGTCGCCCTCTACCACCTTGCTCGCGGCGAAGTGCAGCGGAATTCCGGCGGTTGCCGCCTTGCTTTCAATCAAATGGCGAACCGCGTGCAAACAGCGGTGCACCGCGCCGCCTTTTTCGTTGGCGGAGCAAAAATCATGCCGCTGCGGTTTTTCCTGATAGTGCGCGATGTGGAGCGCGTGCTTGACCAGCTCGTCCACGCCTTGGTTTTTGGCGGCGGAAATCGGAACAACCGGCACGCCGAGCAGATTTTCCAGCGTATTGATATCCACCAAGCCGCCGTTGGCGGTCAGCTCGTCCATGATATTCAGTGCTACCACCATCGGGGTGTCCATTTCAAGCAGCTGCATCGTGAGATAGAGGTTGCGCTCGATATTCGTCGCGTCTACAATATTGATAATCGCGCGCGGTTTTTCATCGAGTACAAAGCTGCGTGAGACCACCTCTTCGCTGGTGTAGGGCGACATGGAGTAAATACCCGGCAAATCCGTAATCAGCGTATTTTTGTGTCCGCGGATGACGCCGTCTTTTCTGTCAACCGTCACCCCGGGGAAGTTGCCGACGTGCTGGTTGGCGCCGGTGAGCTGGTTAAACAGCGTTGTTTTGCCGCTGTTCTGATTGCCGACCAGCGCGTAGGTCAGGGTGACGTCCTCCGGCAGCGGATTGCCGCTGCCCTTGGGGTGAAATCTGCCGCCCTCGCCAAAGCCCGGGTGATTGCTGCGGCTCTTTTTCGGCGGCTGCTCCCGCGGCCGTTCCAAAATCGGTTCAATGTCTATTTTCTCGGCGTCCGCGAGCCGCAGCGACAGCTCATAGCCATGCAGCGACAGCTGCATCGGATCGCCCATCGGCGCGAGCTTGACCATCGTCACACGCGTCCCGGGAATGACGCCCATATCCAAAAAATGCTGGCGAAGACTGCCTTCGCCGCCGACAGCGGTGATGACGGCGGAGTCTCCGACCTTCAGTTCCTTCAGCTTCATAAAGCACCCCTTACAAGTTAGGTTAGTCTAAACTAACTATAGCAGAGAATCTCACATTTGTCAAGTGCCTTGCTCAAATCCACTGCGGTTGACAAGGCTTGGCGCAGCATCGCATCCCCATCCGCGGAGAAAATCTCCAAATCATCAAAAAACCTTTCATACCTATTGCGATTTTGTCAATTTGTGTTATAATAGTATTTGTATTATTCTGTCTGTTTGAATGCAGACGCGCAACTGTGAAAATCAACAAAAGCGAGGGAATGGCATATGAAGGGCATTATCTTGGCAGGCGGCTCGGGTACACGCCTGTATCCGCTGACAAAAGTCACCTCAAAGCAATTGCTGCCGATTTATGACAAGCCGATGATTTATTATCCGCTGTCGGTGCTGATGAACGCGGGGATTCGTGAGATTTTGATTATCTCCACGCCGCAGGACACAGAGCGGTTTGAAAAGCTGCTCGGCGACGGTCATCAGTTTGGCGTTCATCTGACCTATACCATTCAGCCGTCACCGGACGGCTTGGCGCAGGCGTTTATTCTCGGCACGGATTTTATCGGCGACGACTGTGTGGCGATGGTGTTAGGGGATAATATTTTTGCCGGTCACGGCTTGAAAAAGCGTTTAATGGAAGCCGTCAACAATGCCCAAAGCGGCAAGGGCGCGACCATCTTCGGCTATTATGTCGATGACCCCGAGCGCTTTGGCATTGTGGAGTTCGATGAAAACGGCAAGGCGGTGTCCATCGAAGAAAAGCCGGCAAAGCCGAAATCCAACTATTGCGTGACGGGCTTGTATTTTTATGACAACAAGGTTGTCGAATACGCCAAAAATTTGAAGCCCTCCGCAAGGGGCGAGCTGGAAATCACCGACCTCAACCGTATATACCTTGAGAAACACGCCCTCAACGTCGAACTTCTCGGGCAGGGCTTTACATGGCTCGATACCGGTACGCACGAAAGTCTGGCGGAAGCGACCAACTTTGTCAAGACCATGGAGGATCATCAGCACCGCAAAATCGCCTGCCTGGAGGAAATTGCCTATCTCAACGGCTGGATTTCCAGGGAGGAAGTCATGGCGGTGTACGAGGAGCTCAAAAAGAACCAGTACGGACAATATTTGAAGGATGTATTGGACGGCAAATATATTGATATGCTCAGATGAGGGAATGTATGAAGGTATTTGTAACCGGCGTCGGCGGTCAGCTTGGCTATGACGTCATGAACGAGCTGAAGCGCCGCGGACACGAAGCGATCGGCTCGGATATTATCGAAACAGCCGATATTCCATTGGATATCACCGATCAAGCGGCTGTTGCAAAAGCGCTGCGCGATATTAAACCCGACGCGGTCATTCACTGCGCCGCGTGGACGGCGGTGGACGCGGCGGAGGACGAGGAGAACAAGCCGAAGGTATACGCGGTCAATGTCACCGGCACGAAGAACATCGCGGAAGCCTGCAGGCAGCTTGACTGCAAAATGCTTTACATCAGCACCGACTATGTGTTCAACGGACAGGGCACGGAGCCTTGGCAGGCGGATTGCAGAGATTACGCGCCGCTGAATTACTACGGACAGACCAAGCTTGAAGGCGAAAAAGCGGTTGCGGAGACGCTCGAAAAATTCTTCATTGTCCGCATTGCGTGGGTATTCGGCTTGAACGGCAAGAACTTTATCAAAACCATGATAAACGTCGGCAAAAAATACGATACCGTTCGCGTTGTCAACGACCAAATCGGCACGCCGACCTATACCTTTGATTTGGCACGTCTGTTGGCGGATATGGCGGAAACCGAAAAATACGGCTATTACCACGCGACCAACGAGGGCGGCTTCATCAGCTGGTACGACTTTTGCCGCGAGTTTTACAGGCAGTATGGGCTGTCAACAAAGGTCGTTCCCGTCACAACCGCGGAGTACGGCTTGAGCAAGGCGGCAAGACCGTTCAACAGCCGTTTGGATAAGCGAAAATTAACAGAAATGGGATTTGAACCGCTGCCTGTATGGCAGGACGCGGTCAAAAGATATTTGGAGGAAGCAAAGCTATAATGGGACAGATTAAGGTCACAAAAGCGCCGATTGAGGGCTTATATATCATCGAACCGACCGTGCACGGCGACAGCCGCGGCTACTTCATGGAAACCTACAATCAAAAGGATATGCGGGAAGCCGGCTTGGATATGGTGTTTGTGCAGGACAACCAGAGCAAGTCGAAAAAAGGCGTGCTCAGAGGGCTGCATTTTCAAAAGCAGTATCCGCAGGGAAAGCTGGTGCGCGTGTTTGAGGGCGAGGTATTTGACGTTGCGGTGGATTTGCGCAAGGACAGCCCTACCTACGGACAGTGGTACGGCGTGGTTCTGAGCGCCGAAAACAATAAGCAGTTCTACATCTCCGAGGGCTTTGCCCACGGCTTTTTGGTGCTGTCGGATACAGCGACCTTCTGCTATAAGTGTACCGACTTTTACCATCCCGGCGATGAGGGCGGCTTGGCGTGGAACGATCCCGCCATCGGCATACAGTGGCCTGAGGTAATCGGTGAATACCAAGGCAGCTGCACGGCGGAAGGATATACCTTGACCGACGGAACACCCCTGAATCTTTCCGACAAAGACCAAAAATGGCTGGGATTACAGGATACGTTTCAGTTTTAAATTTAAAATCACTCAGGCTCGGCGTCATGTGACTGACGCCGAGCCTTGTTTTATCTGTTGCCGTACATTTTTTCGTAGTAGTTCTGATATTCGCCGTTAATGATTTCCTGCCACCAGTCCTTGTTGTCAAGGTACCACTGAATCGTCTTTTTGATACCGTCCTCAAATTTGGTGTCGGGCAGCCAGCCGAGTTCGTTGTGAATCTTCGTCGGATCAATCGCGTACCGGAGGTCATGCCCTTTTCTGTCCGTGACAAAGGTAATCAGGCTTTCGGGCTTGCCAAGCTCCTTGCAAATCAGCTTGACAATGTCGATGTTTTTCATCTCGTTATGACCGCCGACGTTATATACCTCGCCGACCTTGCCGTTGCGGATAATCAAATCAATCGCCTTGCAATGGTCCTCGACATAAAGCCAGTCGCGGACATTCTCACCCTTGCCGTAAACAGGCAGCGGCTTATCCGCCAAAGCGTTGGCAATCATCAGCGGAATGAGTTTTTCCGGAAAATGATACGGTCCGTAGTTATTGGAACAGCGGCTGATGGTGACCGGTAAGCCGTAGGTTCTGTGATACGCCAGCACCAGCAAATCCGCTCCCGCTTTGGAGGAGGAATAGGGGCTGCTGGTATGAATCGGTGTTTCCTCGGTGAAGAAGAGATCAGGTCTGTCAAGCGGCAAATCGCCGTACACCTCGTCGGTGCTGACCTGATGATAGCGCCGGATGCCGTACTTGCGGCAGGCGTCCATCAAGACCTGTGTGCCGAGGATATTGGTTTTTAAGAATACCTCGGGGTTTTCAATAGAGCGGTCAACATGGCTTTCCGCCGCGAAGTTCACCACGATATCAGGATGTTCTTTCTCGAAGATATCATTTATCCCCTGTCTGTCGGTGATATCGGTCTTATAAAACCGGAACTGCGGATTTTGCATTGCCTGACGGAGCGTTGCCATATTGCCGGCATACGTCAGCACATCCACGCAGACAATTTTGTCCTCGGGATGTTTTTCGAGCAGATAGTAAACGAAATTGGAGCCGATAAAGCCGGCGCCGCCTGTAACCAGTATTGTCATATTTACTCCTCTTTTGTCATGATATAATCAGCCATCGCCCTTGCCGCGAAGCGGCAAATCGGGCGGGCAATATAAATATGTATAATAAACATAATTGATACGCAAAACTTTTCCTGCGTTTATTATACCATGTTCTGATTTTCTGTCAAGCAAAACTCCTGCAAAAGCACGCCAATCTAACTTTCGTCATAAAATCATTATGAACAAAATGTCATTTCGACCAAGTAGAGCAAAGCGGAACGCGTGGAGAAATCCCCCTCGGCGGAAAAGAACTGCCTCCTATCAGGGAGATTTCTGAATCCGTGAATCTCCGGATACAAAGCCTGAATAAAGATAGAGAATACCGAAAAAAATGCGAATAATAACAAACACCTATATGGTGAAAGTGAAACCTAACCGTAGGGGACGGCATCCTTGACGTCCCACTGCGCAAAACGTCAGGCTTTTAGGGACGTCTGGGAAGCCGTCCCCTACATCATGGTTGATGATCGATGATTTCAGTTTTACGGATTCAGGAGATTCTCAACGTGCCGCAAGAAACACCGAAAAGTTCCGGATTGGCTTTTACTTGCCTTTTGGCTTCGGTTGTGCTACAATTTGATTGTACATACGATGGCTGAAAACAGATGATAACAAAGGATTAGCTGCATATATGAAAAGACAGACGGAAGGCTTGCTGCGCGTGGTAAAATACCAAGTGTTCGGCGGCGAAAAACCCTCCATCCGGGATGAGGATGTATCGGATATTCTGCGGGAAGCAAAGGCACAGACGGTTTTTTTGTCCGCTTTCCCGTTTTTGAAGGGCAAGCTGCAAAAAACAGACCTCTCGGCATACCTGCGTCAGCAGGATTTTTTCCTCGGCGAGGTGATTTGCAACACCAACAATTTTATGGAGCATGAGGAGCTGCACCGTCTGATGACGGAAAACCGGATTCCTTACTGCACCCTTAAGGGCATGGCGTCCGCGTACTATTATCCCGAAGCGTCGCTGCGTGCGATGGGCGACGTGGACTTTTTGGTTAGGGAAGCGGATTTTGACAGAGCGAAGCAAGCAATACTGCGCGCGGGCTTCTCGGTGGATCACGGCGATGATGACAGCGGCAAGCATATCGCCTTTCATCGTGCGCCGAGGAGTGTGTGGGAGCAGCACCGCAGCTTCGATACGCCCGAAAGCGCCCTCGGAGAACAGATAGCCAAGGAGATTGACACCGTCATTGACACCGCCGAACAAATCACACTGGACGGCGCGACCTGCATGATACCCGACGCGTATCACCACGGTCTGATTATGCTGCTTCACGTGATTGCGCACCTGACAAGTGAGGGCATTGGTTTGCGCCACCTGTGCGACTGGGCAGTTTTTGCCGAAAAGCTTGACAGCGCGGAATTCAAACGCCTTTTTGAAAGCAAGCTCCGTCGGTTTGGCTTGTGGCGCTTCGCGCAAATCCTGACGCTGGTTTCCGAAAAATACCTCGGTATTTCTCACAAGGCATGGGCGGAGCAGGCAGATATCTCCGAAGCGATGCTGGAGGCTGTCATGGAAGATATTCTGAGCGGCGGCAATTTCGGAAAAAAAGATATGAACCGCTACCGCGAAATCAAATATATCTCCAATCGGGGCGAGGGCACGGTTGACAACAAAAATGTACTCCGTCAGGGCATCTTCACCCTCAATCAAAAAGTCTATCGGGACTACCACTGGATTGATAAACGCAGATTGTTTCTTCCGGTCGGCTGGATTGCCGAGGGAGGAAAGTACATCGGGCTGCTGATAACAGGCAAAAGAAAGAATCAGAATACCGCGGCGATGCTGAAGGAAGCGTCGTCGCGCAAGGAGCTCTACAGCCGGATGCGTCTGTTTGAGCCGGAATAACGCCTATGAATCAACTGTTTCACGATTTTTACGTACAGCCGATGCAGCAGGTATACATGGAAACCATCGTCCTCTACCTGCTCTGGACAATCACCGCTGCCCTGCTCAGAGGCAGGCCGAGGCGGTACCTCGCGCGTGTGACAGCGCTGCTCGGCTTCCTCCTGATTCTGCTGTATACGGTCATCGGACGCGGCGCGTCCGGCATTCACATCCTCGAGTCTGTGCCGTGGATTACCTTCGAAAAAGCCAAAACCGAGCCGGAATACTACCGCACCATGTACATGAATATGCTTTTGTTTCTGCCGCTGGGACTATCCCTCCCGTTTGCGCTGCCAAAGCGGTGGAAGAACAAGGCGCTGATTGCGGCAGCCGGCGGCTGTCTCCTCTCGGCGATTGTCGAGGTCGTTCAGTATTATTTCGGCGTCGGCAACTGTGAAACGGACGATGTTCTGATGAACACCCTTGGAATGCTCATCGGCGTTTCATCCTTCGGAATCGTTTGTCTGATACAAAAAATCAGAAAACGATAGGTGTTTCGCAGGTCTCCCCCCTGTTGGCAGGAATTATTTTTGGAAAATGTTTAGTAAAATGTTTCTTTTCACAGGTACTCACTGTGAAAAATTGGATAAAATTGAGATTTTTGCATTTTTTCTTGCAGGCTATCATATTGTATGATAAAATGTAATGTGAAAAGCCATGATGTGGCAAAAGCTTTTTGAATCAAGGGAGTATTAGTCATGAAAATTCCGTTTTCCCCGCCTGACATCGGCGAGGATGAAATCAAGCTTGTTACGGAGGTTTTGCGAACAGGTTGGATTACCACGGGCCCGAAAACCAAGTTGCTGGAGAAGAAAATCGGCGACTACTGTCACACCGGTCAGGCGGTTTGCCTGAACTCACAGACCGCGTGCGCAGAGATGACCTTGCGGATTCTGCGTGTAGGTCCCGGCGATGAGGTCATTGTACCGGCTTATACCTACACCGCGACCGCTTCCATTATTTATCACGTCGGCGCGACGCCTGTGATGATTGACTGCAAGCCCGACTCCTACGAGATGGACTACGACAAGATGGAAGAAGCAATCAACGAGCGCACGAAGGTGATTATTCCCGTTGACCTTGCCGGCGTTGTCTGCGACTACGACCGCATTTATGAGGCAGTCAGAAGAAAACGTGATTTGTTCCGTCCAAACGGAAAAATCCAGGAGCTGCTCGGCAGAGTCGTGATTATGGCGGACGCGGCACACGCGTTCGGTGCGCAGTGGCACGGTCAGATGTGCGGTGAGATTGCGGATTTCACCAATTTCAGCTTTCATGCGGTCAAAAATATGACCACAGCCGAAGGCGGCGCGGTGGTACACCGTTTGCGCAACCGCATTGACGAAGAAAAAATGTATAAGCAATATATGCTCTGGTCACTCCACGGTCAGACAAAAGACGCCTTTGCCAAAAACACCGGCGCGTCGTGGGAATATGACGTTGTGGATACACAGTACAAGTGCAATATGCCTGACGTGTTGGCGGCAATCGGTCTGGCGCAGTTTGAACGCTATGACCAAATGCTCGACCGCCGCCACGAGCTGATTCGCTACTACAACGAGGCGTTCAGAAACTTAGATATTCAGGTGCTGAATCACGCGGATGAACATCATCGCAGCAACGGCCACCTCTATTTTGTCCGCTTCAATGGCAAGGACGCGGATTTCCGCAATGACTTTTACAATAAAATGGCGGAAAACGGCGTTATGTGCAATGTTCACTTCAAACCGCTGCCGCTGTTGACGGCATACAGCAGCAAGGGCTTTGATATCGCGGATTATCCGTATGCCTACGCGCAGCATAAAAACCAGCTCACACTGCCGATGAACTCGGTCATGACAGACGCGGAGGCGGAGTACGTTGTCGAAACCTTCAAAAAGGTTTATGACGCGTTGGTATAAACCTACAAAATCATATAGCAATCATCAAAAGGCACCGCAAAGAAACGAAGCGTAAGCTCACGTCTTTCCGGCGCCTTTGTTTTGCGGATAAGCGAAGCCCCACATAATAGAATTTTGTGAATAGTTCTTTTCGTTTATAAGGACACGCTCATCTTTTAATACTATTCTCTGATAGAAAGTAGACAACTTTCTATCAGAGAGAAAACGCTTGGCGCGTTTTCCAATTGCGCAAAAGCGCAATTGCCGTCTTATACAATCTTGACGCGCCTACGGCGCTATTAAAAAGTAGAAAGT
>JAFUUV010000130.1 GCA_017471345.1 Ruminococcus sp. | reverse complement strand
CAGCTATTTTGATATTTTGAATATCGACAACGGCATAATGGGATATATAGAAATCCCTGCCATTAAAGTAGATTTGCCGATTTATCACGGCGAGAGCGAAGAAATACTGACTAAGGGCGCTGCCCATCTGGAACGCACTTCCTTTCCAATCGGCGGCAACAGTACTCACGCCTGCATATCGGCGCATAGCGGATTCCCTACACAAAAATTTTTCGACGACATAGATGAATTGGAAACAGGCGACACAGTAACGATTAAAGTTCTGGATAGAACGTTGTCGTACACTGTTTACGACAGCGAAGTAGTTGAGCCGGATGATGCCAGTAAGCTGCAAGTGATTAGTGGTGAGGATATTTTAACACTGGTGACTTGCTATCCGTATGGAATCAACAGTCACAGACTGCTTGTTCACGCACGGAGAACAGCTGCGGACGAAGGCACAGCTGCACCTGACACAACGGCAAAGCCGTCGGTCATCACCGAAAGTAAAACGAGCGGCACGGAAGGGCTTCTGTTGGGCTCTGTGGTCGCCGCTACAGGGCTTTTAGCAATTTTGGGTATAGTTTTATTAAAACGCAAGAAAAAAGCAAGGAGTGAGAAATTTGGAGATTTTAGATAATTCCGGTTGCAGAAGGTACACGGTGACTTTTTCGAAAACAGTCAATAAAAGCTTTATCCTTGAGGAATATCAATACGGCGATATGATTGTCAGACTTCCGCTTGGTGCGCTGCTTTTTACCGTAGCAGACGCGGAGCTGCAACAAATCGAAATTAATCCGCCGCATATTTTGTATGACCTTTACCTGAACGAATGCGATAAAAACCGGATAAAAAGGATAACGGAGTATTTGATTAATATTGCGGAGCAGACAGTGCCGTTTGACCGCGTTACGCTTAAAAGTCTGTTTTGCCGTGTTCTTCCTCGCGGACATGATTTCTGCTATTTATTTGACAGCTCCGAGCGGTACCGCTTCCGTCGGTTCCGCTCAAAGCTAACGCTTCCGTTCGGACACTCAACGGAATATATTTTTAAAAAGCTCTCTGAACAGTATGTGAGCTTTTCGTTTTCTGCAATCACAGAATTCCATACGCTCACAGAACTGTGCGCCCTGTCTCTTTTCGAAATCCTTGAAAGCGGACAAATTGTCCGGCGCTGTGCTTGCGGCAGATGGTTCGTTGCAAACAGTCTTGTTAAGCAATGTGTTAATTGTCAAAAGCAAAACACGACAGCGCGTTACCGGAAGTATGGAAAAAAGCAATCTGTGAGGGAATACAAAAATGTATATAACAGATTGCAGAGAAGAACGCGGCGGAAAACCCAATCACTTACCGATATGCAAACCTTTGAAGCGTTCAAAAATGAATGGGATTTATTGAGAATTCAGTATCATAATGCGCCCGATTATGAAGAACGAAAAATTGCATTTTTACAATCTGAAAGGTGGAAATAAGATGATTAACACGACAACCTTTATCGGCAGAATTTCTACCGACCTTGAACTGAAAAAAACGAATCAAGAAAAAAGCTGCTGCGGATTTCAGTTAGCGGTTCAGCGAACGCACAACGATGATGCGGACTTTCCGCCGATGGTGGCTTACGGCAAGCTTGCCGATGTTCTTTGCGCCTACGCCAAAAAGGGCGATTTGCTCGGCGTTCGGGCGCGTTACCGTTCCAAAATAAAGAACGAAAAGAAATATCACGAGTTCGTGGTTGACGAAATACAGTTTTTAGAAAGGAGGAATCCGAAAGAAGCTTATGAGGATATCGAGATACCGCAGTCGTCAGATACTGATTTTAACCCTGACAGCTATAGCGACGACGATTTGCCTTTCTGAACAGAAGGTATTTGCTGAAACACCGAAAATAAATATCCCAAAAGAAATCAGTCAAGTAAAAATAACAGACACGCCCGTGCGAAATGAGTTTTTGATAAAGCCCTTGATGAAAATCAAAATTATGTATCATGACAACGAGCAAGTCTATCAAGTGCCGTATGATACCGTCGGAAACACCCTAAAAAGATTGCATATTACACTTGGAGAAAACGATGTACTTCCTTTTGATGAAGATGAGTTTATCTATTCGGAACAAGTTATTGTCATTCCGAAAATCGAAGCGAGGATATCTGAACAAAACGAAATCATTAAGTTCAAAACCGAGTTTGTTCCTTCTGATGATTTGCTCGACGGTGAAAGAAAAGTCGTGCAACAAGGAAAAGACGGAAGGAAAAATGTTACATATAAAGAGGAATATTTCAATGATAAACTGTGGCACAGGTTCTCCGTCAAAGAAACCATTCTTATTCCGGTTCAGAATGAAATTGTTAAAGTCGGTACTCAGAATATTATCGAATATCAAAATGAAGATTTAAAAAACGAGAATACCGTCTTGATAAAAACGAAATTTGACGATGAAAATTTTTCGCTCCCAAAGGTTACACTCTCCGAGCACGACAAGGACTTGCTTGAACGATTATTAACCGGAGAATTTGGCAGCAGCTTTACCGGCGCGGCGCTTGTTGCGCAAGCAATCAAATGCGCAATCGTTTACGACAAATATACGTCAATGGAAAATCTGATTAGCGGTATGGGCTATGTCGGAAGCACAAATATCGGAAAAACACAAAACGCTGTCGATGCCGCAAAATTTATTTTTGACGAAAACGGACTGGCGGTAAAGCACAGACTGTTTTATATGTGTACCGAAGATTATTATAATTCCGCACCGGAGAATTTTCACTCTACGCAAAATTTTATTTTACAATACGAAAACGTCAAATTCTTTGACCGTTGGTAGGAGGACTTCAAAATGGAAAATCAGAAAACCGATAAACTGGAAAAGCTGATTGAAAAAATCAAAAAGGTTACCGAGCAAATCAACAAGGAAAATGCCGCGATTATTCAAGCCAAGCAAAAGCTGAAAACGCTGCAAGCGCAAAAGAAAAAATTGCAAAAGCAGATTCAAAATGAAGAATACGCACAGCTCCGTGACGTTCTTGCGGACTACGGAATCAGGAATATCGAGGATTTTGAAAATTTCATCGACAAATCCGAAAATCCGCCGGCGCAGTAAAAACGCCGCAACCAACAGAGAAATGAAAAATTCCAATTTGAGGAATTTGCAAAAGTGAAACTGCAAAACCGATTTTGTAAAACCTGCTTTTACGGCTGAACGCAGTGATTGTTTTTTGATTTCGGTTTTGCCGAAATTGGGGTTTTAGGGGTCGCCCCCTAACGAGCGATTTTGTATATCACTTTGATATACAAAATCTGTGCTCGCAACCCCCAAATCGCAAGCGATTTTTAGGGGGTTAACCCCTTACAGAAAAAAGAGAAAAAATCACTCCTTCACGGAGGTCAAAATGGAACGAGAGAGAAAAACCGAAAAATTATTATTAAGACTCACACCGACGGAAAAAAGAAATGTCGCTTATCACGCCCAACTGATGAATGTATCGGTCAACGAATATATCTCATTGTTAATTCGCCGAAAGAGAATTGTGATTTGCGAGAATATTCCCGAACTGATTTATCAAATTCAAAAAATCGGAAATAACATCAATCAAATCGCGGCTGTCGCGAACACAAATCAATATATTTCAATCAACAATGTTTCGGAGGTCGAGCGGTTAATGAAAGAATGCTACAATCTACTGAACGGTTTTATAGATTTCATTTCCGAACCCGAGAAAAACTATTTACAAAACGATACATCAAAAATATCCGAACAACTTGAAAGTATTATTACCTCCATTCAAATCATGAATAAGCAAATTGCAGAAATCAGAGAACAAAACGGATAGCGTGATACTATGGCAATCGTAAAAACCATTTCACCGAAAATCAAAACACAGGCTCATTTATGTGAAGCGCTTGCCTATATTGCCGATAAGGACAAAGCGAGCGACGTGTATTATCACCGATGTCAAAACTGCAACGGCATTGTACAGTTGGCGCGGGATTTTGAATCAACAAGGATTGTCTGCAATCAAAACAAGGGAATTCTTGCCGCACATATCGTTCAATCCTTTTCTCCCGAAGATAATTTAACGGCTGAAGCAGCACACAAAATTGGAATACAAACTATCAGTAAATGTTTTCCTGACTTTCAAGTTGTCATGGCTACTCATACTGACAGAGAACATTTACACAATCATTTCATAATCAATTCCGTAAGCGTTTTGGATAACAAAAAATTTCTTGATAATATGAAAGTTCTTAATCAAATCCGCAAAGTTTCCGACGAACTGTGTTACAAAAATGATTTAAGCGTTATTGAAAGCGATAACGTGACAAAGTACGCGCCGCTTGACCAAGCGACGATGAACGCAGCTAAGCAAGGTCGCAGCTGGAAGCTGCGTTTGGTAAAGGATTTGGATACGGCTCTTGATACTTGCCGCACCAAAGATGAATTTATCAAATTTTTTCAAACGCATGACTACGAAATTAAATTTACAAATAAAAACGTTACGTTCAAAAAGAACGGAGAGAAAAAAGGAATTCGCGCCGATACGCTCGCGAAGCAATTCGGGCAAAAGTACTCCAAGGCAAGCATTGAAAAAAGACTGAATATTTCAAATTCAGAAAACCAAAATACAAAAGCGCACAAGTCGGAATCAAGCGGCAGAAGATTTCAAATTCCAAATTACGATTATTATAATCAGATTGCCGCCGTGAATTGGAAACGGTATGAAAGGGAATATGCCGAGAAAATAAAAGTAAATGACAAACGGCTCGGCAGTCCTAACTTGTTTACAAAAAATCCGTTTCTGTTCTCGCTGCGCTTAATCAGATACATCCTGAATCTGAAAAATAAAAACCGCAAAGTTTCAAAACGAAAAATTAAATCTTATTCTACCGCTTATCACGCCCAGTCTTTTATTGATTATAAATCCGGCAAAAAGGTTTTGGGGAATATCTCATATAAGGATATTGTCAATTCTTTTGGCGAGAGCGTTCAGATTAAACTCTACGCGTGGCAAATCGCACATTTGCTGAATAAAAATATTCTTCTTTCGAGTCGTATTGATTTAAAAACGGGCACGGCGGTTGTTACTTTGAAAAAGACAGACTTGCCAAGGGTATCCGCAATCCTCGGCGTCCCTTATGAAAACTTCGCCGGACAAGCCGAGAAAATAAAAAACCGAAAAATAACCGCAGAGTTGAAAAAGAATAATTTGAAGCTGAGTTATCTTTTGGTAACGCCGGAGCAGGCAGCAGCTTTGCGAGAACACTGTGTTACCTTTGCGAGTTATCCGAAAGGCGATATGCTCAATATTGCCTTTGCGCCGGAGGATAAAGAAAAAGTCCTGAATGTTCTTTACCCCAACAGAGAAGAAAAGAAAGTGAACAAGGAAACATTCTTTAAGCGTAATGCGGCAATCAACCGCAAGCTCAAACAAATTTCGGCTGAGACAGGCGAAAAGCTCTGTTATAAAATTGTATTATCAAATCAATACAAATTGCTTAGAAATACCACATTGGAATTTGCTGTGTTCAGAACGGACAACGGTAAATACAATGTGGTTTTTTTAGAATCACAAAAAGCTGCTATCGAAAAAGCGTTAGGAGCCTTTAAGCCAAAAGCTCCCAACGCCAATCCAAGCGTGAAATTGTAAGGTGGTGAAAATATGAATGAGAAAAACTTTGAAACTGAAATGGGCGTAACGTTTTCGGACAATCTTCCGGACGGACAGCCGGAAGAAGAAAAAATTTTTGATTGGAACGGAGAGGAACTGAGTGAGTAAGCTGAATAAAATGCGCGAACAGATAGCGAATCAGTTTATCGCCGCGCTGCAACAAGAAAAAATTCCGTGGCACAAGGACTGGCACTGCATAGGTGCACCGCATAACGCTGTCACAGGGAGAGGGTATCACGGGCTAAACTATTTTTGGCTGTCCTATATCGCTACAGAGAAAAACTATACCGATCCGCGATGGTGTACGTTCAATCAGGCAAAAGAAAAGGGTTGGAAGATTCTCAAAGGTGAAAAGGGTACTCGGGTTGAATTTTGGAGTATGTATGATACAGAAACAAAACGAAAATTAACGCCTTCCGAGGTTCAAAAGCTGCGTAACAGTCTGACAGACGTGGAATTTCAAGAACGTGTGAAACCCATATCCAGTGTGTTCACTGTATTTAACGGACAGCAGATTGAGGGAATTCCTGAGTATCAGGAGTTTGAGCGACCTGAGTTCAGTACGGTGGAGCTAACGGCAGCGCGGGATAATCTGCTGAAAAATATGCAGCTTGAGCTTCGGGAAGGCGGTAATCGTGCATACTACAGTCCATCAGAGGACTATGTGAGAATGCCGAAAATCGAACAGTTTGACAACGCCTACAGCTATATGTCTGTATTTCTTCATGAATCCGCTCACGCATCGGGAGCTGAACACAGACTCAACCGTGACCTGTCCGGCAGATTTGGCAGCGAAAGCTACGCCAAAGAAGAACTCAGGGCAGAAATCGCTTCGGCGTTTACAGCCAACGCTACAGGTATTCATTATCAACAATCCCCTACCATGGAGAACCATGCTGCTTATATTCAGAGTTGGAT
>JAFUUV010000024.1 GCA_017471345.1 Ruminococcus sp. | reverse complement strand
TTAAGCTTTTTTTAAGGTTTTGGGATTATCCTTTAACCAAGCTAAACGAAAGGGAGGCAGACATGATGAAGGTACAAACAATTTTTGAAAGAACCGAAATCAAATATATTATTACACTCAAGCAGCGTGAAGCGCTCCTTAAGATGATTGAAAACTATATCAAGCCTGACGAATATGGAGAGAGCACCGTGTGCAGTCTCTACTTCGACACGGATGATTATCTCTTAATCCGCAATTCACTCGATAAGCCGGCTTACAAAGAAAAGCTTCGTCTCCGCAGCTATTCAACACCCAAGCGTGACAGCAACGTCTTTTTGGAATTGAAGAAAAAGTACAGAGGTGTTGTTTATAAGAGGAGACAAACGCTCCGCTATACCGAAGCGATGGATTACTTCATTAATGACGAAATGCCCAACGAGTCACAGATTATGCGTGAAATCGACTACACGATGATGCGCTACCGTGATTTAAAGCCTAAAATGTTTATCGGCTATGACAGAACGGCGTTTTACAGCAAAACCGACCACGAGCTGCGGATTACCTTTGACAAGAACGTCCGCTTCCGCACCGATCATCTCGACCTTGCCAAAGGAAGCTACGGTGAGAGAATTTTGCAGAACAACCTCTGCATTATGGAAATCAAATCGCTGAACACAATGCCTTTGTGGCTGACGTCATCACTCAACGCGTTAAAGCTGTTCCCGGGCTCTTTCTCAAAATACGGAACCGCTTACCGCATTGTCACAGAAAGAAATCAAGAACTGATGGGAGGAAAACACTGTGCTTAGTAATATTTTTTCTGCAATCTATTCCGAAACCTTTACACCCGAGGTATATTTTATCTGCACGGCGGTTTCCCTCGTGCTCGGCGCCATCATTGCCTTTACGGCAAGCTTTCGCTCCAAGCAAAGCAAAAGCTTTTTGCTCGCGCTGTTCCTGATTCCGAGTATTGTCCAGACCGTCATCATGCTGGTCAACGGCAGCGTCGGCACCGGCGTCGCGGTCATGGGTGCTTTCTCGCTGGTACGATTCCGCAGCGTTGCCGGATCGGCAAAAGAAATCGTCAGCATCTTCCTCGCCATGGCAACCGGACTTGCTACCGCGATGGGTTACATTGGCTTAGCCGTCTGCTTTGTCGTCATCATTTGCATTGTGATGCTGATTACCTCCGGTATTCGCATCCGTGAAAAGGACGATTTGGTGCGCGATCTGAAAATTACCGTTCCCGAGGATCTCAACTACGCGCATGAATTTGATGACCTCTTTGAAACATACACCCATCACTCTAAGCTTCTCTCCGTCAAAACCTCCAATATGGGCAGTCTGTATAAGCTGGTTTACCGTGTGGAGCTGATGAATGAGGATGAGGTACAGAAGTTCATCGACGATCTTCGTTGCCGCAACGGCAATCTGGAAATCGCCATCCTGATGCCGGAAACCGAGGAAGCCAGGTTATAAGCAACACCGCCGCCATCCGCTCACCTCAATGAGCGGCATCACCTGTAATTTCCTCAAAAGAATTATGATAGCTACTTTTTTCATAAACATCTCCTTGGAAACGGGTTATCCATTTGGATAGCCCGTTTCGCCTGTTACGCGTTCTGACTGACAGCCTTGCGCACGTTGCGTTCGGAGAGCTGAATCAGATTGAAAAGCGATGAAGCGCCTTTGTCAAAATAGCCGGAAATAATATCAGGCGACAGGGCAAGCGAGAGCTTGTTACGCTCAATGACCGCGTCAATCAGCTCCAAATCCAGCAGCATAGACGCGGAGGTAAGGTTTTTGTAGCGGTTTCGG
>JAFUUV010000129.1 GCA_017471345.1 Ruminococcus sp. | reverse complement strand
GAAACTCAAACGATGCCCCAACCTGCACTACTACGACGGCGACCGCTACGACCGCTGTCCGCACTGCGCCGCGATACAGGAGCCGACTCCCAAGTCCGCGCCTGTTCCCGAACCTGTTCCCGCGCCTGCTCCCGAACCTGCTCCCGAGCCTGTTCCCGCGCCTGTTCCCGAACCTGCTCCCGCGCCTGTTCCCGTAGCGGAACCGACGGAAAACGCGGTATGGCGCTGTACGTGCGGCTCTGTCAACAACGGACTGTTTTGTCCTGTCTGCGGCACACGCAAGCCCGCGCCGGAACCGACTCCCGAACCGGAACCGGAACCGATTCCCGAACCCGAGCCGGAACCGATTGCCGTGCCCGCGCCGCAGGTGAACCATATCATCGACGAAGGCTTCACCGGCGACGCCTATGAGGAGCCCCTCAAGCCCCAAGAAAGCGAGGACGAGGGCAAAACGCAAATCCTCTTTGAGGAGTTGGAGGACGACCTCACCCTCGCGTGGCTGACGGTCATCAACACCGCCGCGAAGGGCAGAACCTTCACCCTCACCAAGCCCAAAACCGGCATCGGACGCGCGGACGCCACCCATGCGGCTGACATCAGTCTGAGCGACCACACGGTCTCGCGCGGTGTGCAGGCGGTGGTGGTGTACGATCCGCTGAACAAAAAATTCTTCCTGCAGAGCGGCGGCGGCAACACCTTTGTGTACGTCAACCGCGAAATGGTGCTCAACCACACGCCGCTGCAGCCCTACGACGTGATTCGCGTCGGCGAGACCGAGCTGGTATTTGTGCCGCTGTGCTGTGAGCGCTTTGCGTGGTAAGCGATGACTGGAGATGATATCATGACCTACTGTCCGTACTGTATGCACCCCCTGAACGAACAGGACGGCAGCTGCCCTGCCTGCGGCAAGGCAATCAGCGAATACCACGCCTCGCCGCACACGCTGCCGCAGGGCGCGATGCTCAACAACCGCTACCGCATCGGCGGCGTCATCGGCGAGGGCGGCTTCGGCATCACCTACATCGGACTGGACACGCTGTTAGAGGTGCGCGTCGCGGTCAAGGAATTCTATCCCAACGGCATGGTCAACCGCAACAACACGGTGTCCAACGCGGTGCACAGCATCAGCACCGAAACCGCGCGGGAGCTGTTTTCCAAAAGCCGCGAGAATTTTCTCCGCGAGGCACGCACCCTCGCCAAATTCACCGGTGAGCCGGGCATTGTGGCGGTGCGCGATTTCTTTGAGGAAAACCACACCGTCTACATCGTCATGGAATACCTCGACGGCATCACCCTCAAGCAGTATCTGGCGCAGGTCGGCAGAATTTCGCCGTACAACACGGTCTGCCTGCTGATGCCGGTATTCCGCTCTCTGCAAAAAATTCACGAAAAAGGGCTGATTCACCGCGATATCAGCCCCGATAATATTATGTTAGTGGACGAGGAGGTCAAGCTGCTGGACTTCGGCGCGGCAAGGGAATTTGCCGACGAAAAGAGCCTGTCCGTCATGCTCAAGCACGGCTACGCGCCGATGGAGCAGTACCGCCGCCACGGCGTACAGGGCGCTTGGACGGATGTGTACGCCATCTGCGCCACCATGTACAAATGCGTCACCGGCAAAATTCCGCCGGACGCGCCCGACCGCGTGTTTGAGGACGAGCTGAAAATGCCCTCGGCGCTGGGCATCGAGATAGATCCGGCGTTTGAGGACGTCCTGCGGCGCGGTCTCGCCGTTAAGCCCGATGAACGGATTCAGTCCATCGCCGAGCTGCTGCAGGCGCTCGACGCGGTGCCGGATATCGACATCGGCGAACCGGTCGCCGTGACGGAAGCGCCCAAAGCCTTCACCGTGACGCCCACGGCGCAGGACAGCGACGGCAGGCTTTCGGAGTACGTGCCGCACCGTGCCGGGGAGCCGGAGCCGGCAGCCGTTCCCACGCCGCAGCCGCAGCCGGAAGAGCCGAAAAAGAAGTCAAAACTGCCGCTGATTCTCGGCATTGCCGGCGGCGCGGTTGTCGCGGCAGGCGTTGCCGTGGCGGTCATCCTGCTCAACAGCGGCAGCAAGCCCGCCGTTGTCCGTCCGACCGAGCCGTCCGCCGCAACCGTCGCGGCGACGCAGGCGACACAGGCGACCGAAGCCACCAAGGAAACCTTCATGGAAATTGACCCGAGTGAGCTGAAATACCCCGATTTGGGCAATTATTTCCACCTTGACAACGATTTCTTGACGATGGACGAGTCGCTCTTCGGTATGGAGACCGACGCCGTGACGCGGCTGTTCGCGAGCGGCGATTTGTTCTGGGCGGCGCCGCACCCCGACTTCGGCAGCGGCTACAGCATTCTGAGCATTCCGGTGGACAGTCCGGCCAATGTGAGCCAATATGTGCAGACCATCGACCTGATATTCAAAAACAACCGCCTTGTCGCCACGCAGTACGAAACGCGCGGCGACTTCAACAACGAGATGGTCACCGTTGCCACCGCACGCTTT
>JAFUUV010000128.1 GCA_017471345.1 Ruminococcus sp. | reverse complement strand
TTCAGTCACGCCGCAAAAGCGGCGCGACAGCTCCCCTCAAGGGGAGCCTTTGGGTGCGACGGCGAACCGTGGTATCTCTATCAAGGGGATCCCAGCGCTGCATGGGTGCTGTTACCCAAAACAAGTTTTGGACAGCACCTCATCCACGTAAGTCGGGATGACAGCGTGAGGAAAAGACCTGCTCCTATCCACTCCTTGTCATCCTGAGCGGTCGCCGACGGCGAATATGCGTCAGCAAACAGTCGATGAGGCGCGGTCAAAATCTCTGATTTTGGGCACCGCTCGAAATGACAGCGTGGTGAATGGTTGCAAAAGAAGTAACAAATCAGATTCACTTGAGACAGACAAAGGGGAAGGCTTGACAGCAGCAAGCCTTCCCCTTTTTTATATTTTTTGAAAAAGAGATTTGCGAAGCATTACGTAAAGCGGTACTCCGTGCGCTGGCGATAGGTCTCCCCTGCCTTCAGGACAGCGGTGGGAAACGCGGAAAAGTTGGGCGCGCAGGGATAGCGCTGGGCTTCCAGACAGAAGCCGCTGTACGGCGTGTACGCGACGCCGTTTTTTCCGGCCGTGCGGACAAAATTGCCGGTGTAGAGCTGCGCCGCCGGTTCGGTGGTCGCGGCTGTCAGGGTGATGCCGGTTTTGTCGCCCTTGGCAACGGCAAAGGTGCGGAACGCGCCGCTCGGTTTCTGAAAAATCATATTATGGTCATATCCCTTGGCAATCAGCAGCTGCTCCTCGGCACGGAAAATATCCGCGCCGATTTTCTTTTCCCGACGGAAATCCAGCGCCGTTCCCCCGACCGGCAAAATTCTGCCCGTGGGGACGCTCTCGGCGTCAAGCTCGGTGAAGCGGTCGGCAAAAAGCTGTAAGGTGTGCTCCAGAATATCCGAACCGTTGTGACCGTTGAGGTTGAAGTAGGAATGGTTTGTCAGGTTGACGACGGTATCCGCGTCGGTGACGGCGGCATAGGTGATGACAAGGGCGTTGTCCTCGGTCAGCGCGTAGCGCAGATTGACGCGAAGGGTTCCGGGATAGCCCTCCTCCGACGGCGGACTTTGGAAGCGGAACACCACGGCGTTGTCCTCGATTTCTCCCTTGTACAGACGAAAGGAAAAGGTGCCGTGGAGGTGATGCTTGCCGTAGGTGTGTTTCAGGACATAGGTATTGCCGTTCAGGGTGAACCTGCCGTTTTTGATACGGTTGGCATATCTGCCGACAAACGCGCCGAAAAAGCTGTAATTCTTCTCGTATGCCGCCACGGTGTCAAACCCGAGCACGACGTCGCGCGGCACACCGTCGCGGTCGGGCACCAAAATCCGCCGCACGACCGCGCCGTAGCTGAGAATATCCACCGCCATGCCGCGGCGGTTGGTCAGGGTGTATTGCGTCACGGCGCTGCCGTCCGAGGTCACGCCGAATGTTGTCGCGGTTACCGCCATCACAAGCGCTCCTTCACAATCGAGTATGTTGATTATACACGCCGGCGACGGTTCTTGTCAATCAGCTCACGGAGATACGGAAAAAACGCCGCCTCGTCGCCGACGGTGAAGGCGCCTTTTTTGAACACGTACACCATCTTCTCGTCGGTATAAATCATATAATAATGCTTGGTGACAAACGCCTTGCGCAGCTTTTCACGCGGCACCCTGACCGGCTCCGCGCGGTCGGACGACTCGCTGACGAGCATATCGTCGCCGAGCGAGGCGGTGACCGTGACCTCGCCCTTGTTGTTGGTGTCCTCGGCAAAGCGTTTTTTGGCAGCCTGCACGGCGGCGTAGTAGCGGTAGAACACCACCAACAGCGCGATGACCGCCATGGCAAATACCGCCATATTGGCGTAGCTGAGACCGAACAGGATGCTCGCCGCGATATCAATGACAAGCACCAGCGACAAAATAACAAGCACCGCCATCATCGGCATACCGGTGAGATGGATCGTGCGGTACAGCTCCTGCTCCACCTCAAGAGAACGGGTGAAGCGGTTGACAAATTTCGGATTCATAAGCTTCTCCATGGATGCTGCATTCGAAAAGCAGGCTCAAAAGCCCTTTGAACCTGCTTCTTGAAAAAATTGAAAAGGTGGGATTGTAATACGGAATCAATACTCCGCGCAAACGGGAGCGTTCGCCTTGGCGGAAGCGTCGTCGTACCAAATCAGGTTGTTGCCGGTCTGCTCGTCAAAGAGCTGAATCAGCTCGGGAGCAACGTCAAAGCTGACGGTCTTGCCCATTGAGACGTCCGCGCCGAGTCCGATGGTGGGAATGACCATGACAACGCTGTCGTCGCCGCAGGCGGCATGGATGTTGTACTCGGTACCCATCATTTCGCTGACCTCGATGGTCGCGGAAAGCTTGCCGCTGCCGACGGTGATGTGCTGCGGACGCACGCCGGCGACAATCGCGGTGGGCTGCTGTCCGCGGGACTTGAGCGCCTTCTGCTGGAAGTCGCTGAGCGCGAACCTGACGCCGCGGATTTCCGCGAAATACTTACCGTTTTCCAGCAGGAGCCTGCTGCCCTTGAAGAAGTTCATGACAGGCATACCGATAAAGCCGGCGACAAAGAGATTGACGGGCTTGTTGAACAAATCCTGCGGGGTGCCGATTTGGTTGACGTAGCCGTCCTTCATGATGACAATGCGGTCGGCAAGCGTCATGGCTTCGGTCTGGTCGTGGGTAACATACATAAAGGTGGTGTCAATGCGTTTTCTGAGCTTGATGATTTCCGCGCGCATTTCGTTTCTGAGCTTGGCGTCAAGGTTGGAAAGCGGCTCGTCCATCAGGAACACCTTGGGATTTCTGACCATGGCTCTGCCGATGGCGACGCGCTGTCTCTGACCGCCGGAAAGCGCCTTGGGCTTGCGGTTGAGGTACTGGGTGATATCAAGAATATTGGCAACCTCGTTGACCTTGGCTTCAATCTGCGCCTTGGGCGTTCTTTTGAGCTTGAGGGCAAACGCCATGTTGTCGCGGACGGTCATGTGCGGATAGAGCGCGTAGTTCTGGAAAACCATGGCGATATCTCTGTCCTTGGGGACGATATCGTTCATCAGCTTGCCGTCGATGTACAGCTCGCCCTCCGAGATGCTCTCGAGGCCGGCAACCATGCGCAGGGTGGTGGACTTGCCGCAGCCGGAAGGACCGACCAGAACAATAAATTCCTTGTCCTGAATGTGCAGGTTGACGTCGTGCACCGCAGTGACCTTGTTGTCGTAGATTTTCTTGATGCCTTTTAAGATGACTTCTGACATAAGCTCGACTCGGGTAATACCGCCTCCGCGGCTATTACCTCGCGGGCAACCGATACCGGGGATTGCGCCGCATTACGACAGGTCTCCACACTGCCGCACCGTGAGTCTGACGGGATTGATGAAACCTCCTTGTTGATGTACGCCGCTCATGTCTGTGGAGTGAAACGGCGCCATGGGGATTGGGCAGCCCTGCGCTATGGCTAAGGCTACCTTTAGTGTAAAGGAAATTGTCAATAATTTGTATGGATATTTGTCACGAATACATAGAAGAATGTTATATTTTTTGCACAACGGATTTAACCGTTTAGTAAATACATCTAACAAAACCGCTGTTTCTTTGTGAATCCTGACGAAAAGTAAGAATTTCACGCAAGTCAACCGTGATATTGATAAATTTTTGTCAATATCGACAAGATATTAACAATTTCACGCATAACTGATACGATATTGCTTTGGCAGAAACTTATCATTCTGTACAGTTATTCCTCTGCATCCATCAAGTTTTCAATAAATTTTACAGACGGTTTTTATCGTCTCCATGGAAGGGCAGGCGGATTTTGGGGTTAAAATCGGGATTTATATAACATTTTTCCATATATTGATGACATTCCCCTATGGCTAAATGTTGTTTGTCGTAGTAGAATGTAACCGTAACGCACAGGGCGGCCGACTTTGTGCAAATTCAAATTATAATACTTTTATTAACAGGAGGAAATTCAATGAAAAAGTTAGCAGCATTCATACTCGCGGCTATGATGTGCACCACTGCACTGACAGCGTGCGGCGGCGGCTCCGGCAGCTCAGGCGGCTCCGAGAGCTCCGACAACTCCGGCTCCGGTTCAAAGGCAGGCTCCATCACCGTCAATATCTGGGACGCCAACCAGCAGAAGGGCATTCAGGAAATCGCCGACAAGTGGACAGAGACCTCCGGCGTGAAGGTCAATGTAGAGGTTGTCGATTGGGACAACTACTGGACACTGTTGGAGGCAGGCGCTTCCGGCGGCACCATGCCCGACGTATTCTGGATGCACAGCAACACCGCGCAGATGTACATGGAAAACGATGTTCTGCTCAAGCTCAATGACTACATTGACAAGGACAGCTCCATTGATATGTCCAAGTACTACGAGGGCGTCAAGAACCTCTACACCCGTTCCGACGGCAACATTTACGCGCTGCCGAAGGATCACGACACCATCGCGCTGCTCTACAACAAGGCAATCTTTGATAAGTACAGTGTAGACTATCCCACCGACAAATGGACATGGACGGATATGTACGAAGCCGCCAAGAAGATTACCGAAGGCTCCAACGGCGACGATTACGCCAAGGCGATGAACACCTCCAACAACCAGGACGCCTGGAACAACCAGAATTACAGCTACGGCGGACACGATATCACCCAGGATCACAAGGGCACCACCAACGGTTCCGCCGAGAGAAAGGAAGGC
>JAFUUV010000127.1 GCA_017471345.1 Ruminococcus sp. | reverse complement strand
TGCGCAGCTGTCTGCCGGCGCGGTTTGATCTCGCCGACGGTGAATGTAAAATAGAAGGCGCGGTTTTTGATATTGATGACAAAAACGGAAAATGCCTGTCCGCCGAGGGAATACGGATAGAATAATGTAGTTTGATTAAAACTTTTCACGCAAAATTGTGATTAATATCCGTTTTGACTATTGAAATATTTGCGAAATGCTTGTATAATAGTACTGTTTGATATGACAGCTTTCGCTTAGTTTTTGAAAAGGACGTGCAGTTTATGATTAACGGTGAGATGTTAAAACAGGCGATTATCTCCGGTGCGCACAATATCAGCGCACAAAAAAACCATATAAATGACTTGAATATCTTTCCTGTACCCGACGGCGATACCGGTACCAATATGTCGATGACGGTCATGGCGGCTGCCAAGGCGCTTGAGGACTACGAAGGTACCAATGCCGGTGAGGTTGCCGAGCTTGCCGCCAAGGCGATGCTTCGCGGAGCGCGCGGTAATTCCGGCGTTATCACCTCCATCCTGTTCCGTGGCTTCGGTCAGGGACTCAAGGGAATGGAAGAGGTCAACGGCAAAAATATTGCCGCTGCTCTGGGCATTGGCGTAGATGCCGCTTACAAGGCGGTCACCAAGCCGGCGGAGGGTACGATTCTCACCGTTGCGCGTATGGCTTACGAGGCAGGCGTTGAGGCTTCCAAGGAGAACCAGAACGCGCTCTTTGTCTGGCAGACGATTGTCAACAAGGCGAACGACGCGCTGGCGCTGACGCCCGAGCTGCTGCCTGTTCTCAAAAAGGCGGGCGTTGTTGACGCCGGCGGCAAGGGACTTTGCTCTATCTTCGAGGGTATGCTTGCCTTCTTCAAGGACGGTGAGGTGATTCCCTAGGAGGAGACCGCCGCTGTTACGGTTGATACCTTCGAAAGCGCCGCTGCCGAGTTTGACGACGACATTGAGTTTACCTACTGCACGGAAATCATTGTCGGAAGAGATCCCGAGTGCGCGCTCGAGCCTGATGATCTCAGAACATATTTGCAGACCATCGGCGACTGTGTTGTTGTAGTCAATGATGAGGAAATCATCAAGGTACACGTGCACACCGAAACCCCCAACGTTGTTCTTGAAAAGGGTCTGACCTATGGTCAGCTTCTTGCCGTCAAGGTCGAGAACATGAAGGAACAGCACAAAAACGCGAAGAAGGCTTCCAAAAAGAAGTCCAAGAAGGCGCCCAAGGAGACCTTCACCTTTGCTGAGCCGACCGAGGAAATCGGCTTTGTCGCGGTCGCGGCAGGCGAGGGCATGAAGAATCTCTTCAAGGAGCTTGGCTGTGCCAACGTTGTTTCAGGCGGACAAAGCATGAATCCCAGTACCGATGATATCTACGAGGCAGTCCTTGCAACGCCCGCCAAGACGGTCATCGTGCTGCCTAATAATAAAAATATCATTCTTGCGGCGGAGCAGACTGTTCCGATGGTCAGCGACAGAACCGTTGTCATTGTGCCCACCAGAACCATTCCGCAGGGCATGACAGCGCTGCTTAACTATGATCCCGAGATTTCCGCCGAAAGCAATGCCCAGCTGATGATGGACGCGGCGCGTAACGTCGGCACCGGTCTTGTCACCTTCGCGGCTCGCAACAGTGAGTTTGGCGGCAGAAAAATTAAAGAGGGCGACATCATCGCGCTTGAGAACGGCAAACTTACCATTACCGAAAAGAACGCTGTCAAGGCACTGGTCAAGCTGGCAAAGAGCATGGTGACCAGAGATACCTCCTTCATCACCCTTATCTATGGTGAGGAAGTCGAGGAGGAGGACGCCAACAAGGCGTTTGAGGAGCTGCAGGATAAGTTTGGCTCCCGTGCTGATGTATCTCTTGTCAAGGGCGACCAGCCGGTGTATTACTTCATTCTCAGTGTCGAATAAGCTTATATACCATTTGCGGTCAGCGGTCGATTTGACTGCTGGCCGTTGTTTTATCTGATATTTATATGCCATCTTTATACAGAACGCCGGTGTCCGCGTTGACGGGCGTCGGAAAAAAACGCGCTGAGCTGTTTGAAAAGCTCGGCGTCAGCTCCGTCGGAGAGCTGATTAATTACTATCCCCGTTCCTACGAGGACTGGAGTGCGGTGACGGCTATCGCCGATATTCAGGAGGAGGGCACCTATTGCATCCGCGCGACGGTTGGTACCGCCGTTTCCAATGCGGTGCTCTACGGCGGCAGAATTCTCTCGCGCACCACCGTCTATGATGATTCGGGTACCCTGAAGTTAGTGTTTTTTAACAACCGCTACATCAGCCAGATGCTTGCCTATGGAGCAGAATATTTCTTTTTTGGAAAAATAACAATCGATACCCACGGTTCTCAAATGGTTGCGCCGACCTTTGCGCCGGTCAGCGCCGGCACGCGGATTCACCCGATATACCGCCAGACCGCGGGCCTTTCGTCCAATATCATTGCTTCGGCGGTGCAAAAAGCGCTCGATATGCTGCCGGAAACCATCGGCGATCCGCTGCCTGAGCTGATTCGCCGTAAATATGGCTTGTGCGGTCTGCGGCAGGCGCTCTGCGATATTCACTCTCCCAAAAACACCGAAGCTCTCGAAGCTGCCCGTCGTCGCTTAGTGACCGAGGAGTTGGTTGTTCTCAACCTCGGTATGCGCAGCATCCGCGAGCACAGCCGCACCCTCAGCGGTGCGCGAATCGGCAGGGACTTCTCTGCGGAATTTGAGACGCTTTTGCCTTTTCTGCTGACTAACGCGCAGAAACGCGCGATTGCGGACTGTGTCCGCGATATGACCGAGAAGCCCTCGCAAATGAATCGTCTGGTGCAGGGTGATGTCGGCTCCGGCAAAACCGCTGTTGCTGCCTCTGTTTGCTATACTGTCATCCAAAACGGCTTTCAGGCGGCTTTTATGGCGCCTACAGAAATTCTCGCTGCCCAGCACTTCGAAACCTTTCAAAAGCTTTTGGAGGGCACCGGCGTTTCCGTTGCGCTCTTGACCGGCTCGATGAAGGAAAGTGAGAAAAAGCGCGTTCGCAAGGGACTGGAGGACGGTTCTGTACAGCTTGTCATTGGTACACACGCGCTGATTACCGATAAAACAGCCTTTCATGCTCTCGGACTTGCCGTCACGGACGAGCAGCACCGCTTTGGTGTGGCACAGCGCGCCAAGCTGCTCTCAAAGGGTGATAATCCGCACCTTCTTGTCATGAGCGCCACCCCGATACCGCGTACACTCGGACTGATTATTTTCGGCGATCTCGATATTTCCGTGATTGATGAGCTGCCGCCCAATCGCAAGCCTGTTCGCACGGTCATGCTGCCCGGCTCTCAGCGTGGCAGAATCTATCGTTTCATCCGTGAGGAGGTCGGCAAGGGACGGCAGGCGTACATCGTCTGTCCGCTTGTCGAGGAGGGAGAGCTGACGGGCGTCGCTTCCGCGGAAGAGTATGCGGCAGAACTGATGCTCAAGCATTTTCCGGATATTCCCGTCGGCATTGTGCACGGCAAGCTCAAGCCTGCGGAAAAAGAAGCGGTGATGGACGGCTTTGCCAAAAATGAATATAAAATACTCGTCGCGACAACTGTGATTGAGGTTGGCGTCGACGTTCCAAACGCGTCAGTGATGATGATTGAGAACGCCGAACGCTTCGGTCTTTCTCAGCTCCACCAGCTTCGCGGCCGTGTCGGCAGGGGAGAAGCGCAGTCCTTCTGTGTCCTCATCAGTGACAACGGCGGTGCTGTCACGCGCCGTCGCTTAGAGGTGATGTGTTCCACTAACGATGGCTTCCGGATTGCTGACGAGGATTTGAAAATGCGGGGTCCCGGCGATTTCTTCGGAGAACGCCAGCACGGTCTGCCGCAGCTTGCCATCGCCGATTTTGCTGAGACTAAAAGCCTGGAGCTGTCCCAGAAAATCGCTGATGATATAATGATGATATATCACGACCTCCGCAACGATGAGCTTCGTCTGCTTAACGCTGAAATTGACAGGCTATTTGACCGCGGCGGTCACAATACTATGAATTAGGAGTAGGATGATGAAAAAAATTCTTTCCATTTTCTGCACTCTCTGTCTGCTCGCTACCCTCTCGGTTGTGCCTGCCGGAGCCATTTCCTTTTCCAACGATGTGGTTACGCGCTCCGAATCCATTTTAATGGTCAATCAGGATATCGATCAGGTGGTCTTTGAAAAGAATCCCGATGAAAAGCGCTATCCCGCTTCCACTACCAAAATTATGACCTACATCGTTGCTTATGAGCATATCGACGATATCGAGCACACGCAGATTCCCATCAAGAAATCTGTCCTTGATCAGCTTAAAGATTCGGACAGCTCAATGGCGTTTCTTTCCGATCACGTCGGCAAAACCATGTCCGCGATGGATTTGCTCTATAGCTTGATGGTGCCCTCCGGCAACGACGCCGCATTGACACTTGCTGATTATGTTGGCGAGGGAGATGTGGATGCATTTGTTGAAATGATGAACGCTAAGGCGGAGGAGTTGGGCTGCGAAAATACACATTTTCAGAATCCCGACGGACTCCATCACAAGGATCATTACACCACCGCGCGCGACCTCTATAAAATCACCACCTATGCGCTGACCTTGCCGTATTTTGAAGAGATCAGCAACACAACCTCCCATACCTGCGTCGGCGACGATACACCGCTTGTTACCACCAACTACCTGATTGACCAGGCGCGCGGAGGCGAATATTACTATCGTTACGCTAAGGGTATCAAGACCGGTACCACCGATGAAGCCGGCAGATGCCTGGTCACAACCGCTTCCGCCGACGGCCATTCCTATATTTTAGTGCTGCTCGGTGCACCGTACAAGGCGGGCGAGATGGAGGAATATTTCACCTTCACAGACGCTGCCAATCTCTTTCGGTGGGCGTTGGTTGATTTGCAGATGCAGACCATCAAGTCTAACAAAACGCCGATTTGTGAAGCAAAGGTTAAGCTGGCGTGGGGACGCGACGTCGTGACGCTTGTTCCCGAAAAAAATCTCAACGCCATCGTTCCTAAGGATATCAAGAATGAAAATATCGTTGTCGAAACCGAGCTGCCCGAGGTGCTCAAAGCGCCGCTTTCTACCGATAAACCGGTGGGCAAGGCGGTGGTCTACTACGTCGATACCAAGTCCGGCGACAAACAGGCGGTTGCCACCGTCAATCTTGTTCCGATGGATAATATCGGTCGCAGCGCGTTGCTTGCGGTGCTTGATGTCATCGGCACCATCTTTCAATCCTACTGGTTCATCGTGATTATTGTGCTGATTATTCTGGTGGTTATCGGGTATGTCATTGTCAACAAGATTCATCGCGCACGCCAGAGAAAGAGAAGAAAGGTCAAGAAGTACCGCAATTTCTGATCGCGGCTTGTAATGAAATTGTAAATAAATTGTTCTTGTTTTTCGGAATTTCCTGTGTTATAATTTCTTTAGAGAATAATAATGGGGTGATTCCATGAGATGTCCATATTGCAGCTTTGAGGAGAGTAAGGTGATTGATTCACGCTCCGCCGATGACGGAGAGAGAATCCGCCGCCGCCGTGAGTGCCTGAAATGCGGCAAACGCTTTACCACCCACGAGGTCATTGAGACGGTACCGATTATTGTTGTTAAGCGCGATAAATCCCGTGAGGTCTATGACCGCAACAAACTGACCGCCGGTATTCTGCGTGCCTGTGAAAAACGCCCCGTCTCCCTGAAGCAGATTGAGCAGATGGTCGACCGTATTGAGGCGAAAATTCAACGTATGCTCGACCGCGAAATCACCACCATGCAAATCGGCGAGCTTGCCATGGGAGAACTGAAAACCGTGGACGAGGTTTCATATGTCCGTTTTGCATCCGTTTATCGCCAGTTCAAGGATATCAATACCTTCCTTGACGAGCTGAATAAGCTTCTCACTGAAAAACAGTAATCTATTCGATGGATCGTTATACTCCTCTTTTTGATTGCCATTATAAAAAAGGAAAGGCGCTGTGAAGAAACGAAGCTAAAAGCTTCCGACTTCACAGCGCCCTCTTTTTTGCAGCAGTTATGTGGAAAAATGTTGAAAAAACCGCACACCTCCCCTTACCCCAAAGGAACAGCTCTTTGAATATCACGCAGC
>JAFUUV010000126.1 GCA_017471345.1 Ruminococcus sp. | reverse complement strand
CGGGGCATGAAGCGCTGGAAGAAGGTGCTCCTGATTGTCGGCTGCGTTATGTTGTCGCTGGTGCTGATTACCGTCGGAACGCTGGCGATTTTGATGATGAAGGGCAACGGCGAGCTGTACACCGATGACATCAAAATTGTTGCTCCCGAGGAGGTTCCCGCGCAGGTGCAGGACGACGGTATGTATATTACCTATAAGGGGCAGCTGTACAAGTACAACGAAAATATCACCAGTATGCTCTTTATGGGTGTGGATAAACGCGACATTGATTTGACGGATGTCAATGGCTTGGGCGGACAGGCGGACGTCATTGTGATGTTGGCGGTTGATTTCAAAAGAGGAACCACCAAGCTCATTGCCGTTCCGCGTGACGTTGTGACCGATGTCGCCGTTTATTCGGCAGGCGGCAGCTATGTCGGCATGGAAAAACAGCAAATCTGTCTTGCCTACGCTTACGGCGACGGCAAGGAAAAAAGCTGTGAAAACGTGTTGGCGTCGGTACGCAGGCTTTTCTATAATGTGCCGATTAATACCTATTTCGCGCTTGACCTTGACGGTATCTCCGAGCTGAACGACGCTGTGGACGGTGTGGACGTCACGTCTCCCGAAACCATCGCCACGTTCGAGGAGGGCAAGGATTACCACCTTGTCGGCATGGAAGCGGAGAGCTTTGTCCGTACCAGAAGAATGGACAGACTCGACGCCAACGCACTGCGTATGCAGCGTCAGCAGATTTATACCAAGAGCTTTATGGACAAAGTCATTGCGCAGACGAAAAAGGATATCACCACAGCGGTGAAGCTGTTCAATGAATCCGCTCCGTATTCGTGTACCAACCTTAATCCCGCCCGTGTCACGGCAATGGCGACCGAGTTGGTTCGCGGCAAGGGAATGAGCTTCGATTTTCAGCGCATTGACTGCGATATCAAGGAAAATCCCGACGACGGCAGAGCGCTCTACTATGTCAAAGAGGAAGCGTTCTTTGAGCAATTCCTCAGCACCTATTACGATAAGGTTGATTCCATCAACGATATTACACAAAAACCATAAAAAACCGGCTCCTGTTTTTGGGAGCCGGTAATTTTTATAGCAGCTTTTCTATTCTGTCAATGAGGACGTCGCTTTTTGGAAAGACCGCTGAGCCTTTGCCGCGCCTGTGGTGCGCGTTATCTTTTGTTTCTCTTTTGGTAGTCGTCGTTGATGCGTTTGTTCCAGCACGGCGCGACGGGCTGACTGGCTCGAAAACCGGCAACCGCCTCGCCAACGCTTTCATATACGACCGCGGTGCCGTCGCTGTCCGCGATATAATTGGCGGTTCTGTCGGCGTCGATTCCGTAATGCCTTGCCGTTTCGACAGCGTCGATGTTGGCGCCGATGAACAAAAACTCCCAGCCCTTTTTCTTTTGCTTTTCAATCATCTTTTTCACGGTGTCAGAGGAATAGATGTGGCTGGCGTTTTCCATGCCGTCGGTGGTGATGATAAAGATGGTCTGTGCCGGCACGTCCTCGCGGCGCGCGTATTTGTGGATGTTTTTGATGTGGTGAATCGCGCCGCCGAGCGCGTCAATCAGAGCGGTCGAGCCGCGGACAATGTAGTCTCTGCGCGTCATCTCCGGCACCTTGTCAATCGGCACACGGTCATGCAGCATGATGCTCTCGTGGTCGAAAAGCACGGTGGAAACATAGGCAGTGCCGTCGGTTTCCTTTTGTCTTTTCAGCATGGCGTTGAAGCCGCCGATGGTGTCTGCCTCCAGTCCGCCCATGGAGCCGCTGCGGTCAAGGATAAAAACGATTTCAGTGATGTTGTTCTTTGTCATGATACATACCTCCGTAACAAATTGTTGTGTTGTTTTTCTTTTGACACCTACAGTATACCGCAGCCTGACAGGAAAATGGTCGCTTGTGAAGCGACAAATTTAGCGATTAAAAAATGCTCTGTACTTGACTAAAACCGCAAAAAAGGGTACAATAGGAAAAGAATCATTTCAAAAGGGGTGTGGAACGCGGATGAACAAGGTGACCAATATCCGTCTGCGCTTTGCTTCACTCTCTGTTTACCGCGGTATTTTGACGCGGAGCGTGCCGCGCGCGTTCTATCGTCTGCTGTCCTCGCTGCATTGTCCGCCGGAACAGTTTTTGGAGCGTTACGGTGAGTTTTACTCGCTGATTTGTGAGCGCGGCTGTGCCGACAGTCTGGCGTATGCTATGACCGAGGCGGCACTGTTCGATGAAAATTGCTTTACAAAGGCTGCCGCCGCCGGCACCTATCGCGCGCTTCCGGCGCGTGTGCTCGATGCCGTGCGTCGTGATGGCGAAACCATTCTTGCGGCTGCCATGCTCAGCGCCGACGAGGTGCTGGAAGCTTATGATTTCCACAATGAAATTGCCGGCGTGGCAACAAGTCTGCCTCGGTGGGACTGCGGCGCAGCCGCCGAAAGCTTCTGTCTGCCGGATGGTTCGCTGGAAAAAATTGCCGCTTACTACCGCAAAAACGGCTGCGGCATCTACGCGCGATACAAGGCGTTTGTCTGGAGAGACGGCGACATCCGTCCCGTGCTCAACTATGATACGGTTTCGCTTGACGATTTCACCGGCTATGAAGCCCAGCGCAAGAAGGTGTTTGATAATACGCGGTCATTTGTCGAGGGCAAAAGCTGCAACAACTGCCTGCTTTACGGCGATATGGGTACCGGCAAAAGCTCGACGGTCAAGGCGATGGCAAATGCTTTTCGCGGCGACGGCCTGCGCATTGTCGAAATGCCCAAGGAGCGTCTGATTGATTTTCCGCTTTTGGCGGATCAGATTGCCCGTCTGCCGATGAAGTTTATCATCTTCATCGACGACCTATCGTTTCAGCATCAGGATAAGAGCTACACAACGCTCAAGGCGGTGCTGGAGGGCGGCTTGGCGTCGCGTCCGCGCAACGCGCTGATTTATGCCACGTCAAACCGCCGCCATCTTGTTCGTGAAAAGCTTTCCGACCGTTCCTATTCCGTGGACGACGTCCATACGCGTGACAATATGCAGGAAACCCTTTCGCTTTCCGACCGCTTTGGTCTGACGGTTTGCTACACCATGCCGAAAAAGAGCGACTACCTCGCCATTGTTGCCGCGATGTCAAGGGAAAAGAATGTGAATATCAGCGACGAAGCGCTCTTTGCCGGAGCTGAACAGTTTGCTCTCGCCAAGGGAGGCCGTTCTCCGCGCTGCGCAAAGCAGTATGTTGAATCGCTGTTTCTGTCATAACTTGTAATTTGGAGGAGATTCCCATGAAAAAAATCGTTTCTCTTGTGCTGGCGGCACTGATGGTCTGCACGGCGGCGTTTGTGCTGACAGCCTGCGGCGACGGCAACTACCCCGTCACTGTCGCGAATATTACCATTGAGAAAGAGCCGACCGGCATTGTCGTGCTCGACCCCTCTGCCGCCGACATTATCTCGTATATGAGCTACGACGGCAAGATTGTCGGCAGAAGCACCGAGGTCAATCAGTCCTACCTGGCGGTAGCGCCTGACTTTGGCGCGGCGTCCAATCCGGATGCCCAGAAAATCATCAGCTCCGGCGCGCAGGTTGTGTTTGCCGGTGATAAAATCAATGAGGAAACGGTCACCGCGCTCGAAAACGCCGGTATCAAGGTCATCAAGATGTCGCTTGCCGACACCCCCAAGGAGCTGCAGACCAACTACCTCACCATCGGTAAAATCCTCGGCGGAGCCATTGTCGGTGCCGAAAAGGGACAGACCTCGTATGATAAGCTGATTGAGCATATGGAGAAGCTCAAAATCGAAGCGGCAAGCGTCGCGCCGTCCACCCTCAGCACCGCCTGCTATCTCTATGTAGACGACGGCTCGCTGCGGGTAATGACCAGTGGTACTTATGTGGATATGCTGATTGGCTATACCGGCGCTGTCAACGTAGCGGTCAATATCCAGCAGGGAAATGTGGATCTCAAGACGCTGCGGATTGCCAACCCTAACTATATTTTCTATTCCGACGAGCAAACGCTGAACGCTATCCAAAGCGACAATGTGCTGTCTAATCTTGCGGCGGTTACCACCGGTAAGATGCTGATGGTCAGTGAGACGGAGATTTCCCGTCAGGGACTCACCGCTCTCGAAACGCTTGAAAAAATGATTTACTTTATGTAT
>JAFUUV010000023.1 GCA_017471345.1 Ruminococcus sp. | reverse complement strand
GGAACGTTATGAAATCCATTTTAATCAAAGATACAACCAGAGAAGAACGCGAACAAATCGTTAAGCAGTCTTTATGGGGCAGCTGCGGAGCCGAATGTGAATTCTGCTCCGGATGTGACAACCGTGGCGGAGGCAGGATCGAAAGCCTGTATCAGCCTTATATCGACGGGCTTAAAGAGATTGCGGAAATCAACGCGGAATATACCGCGCCGTTTGTAAGATAAACAGGAGCAGATTGTTTATGAAGATCATTATTTCGGGAAAAAGAAAAGAAGTGACCGATGGGCTGACTGTCGCACAACTGATCAACAGCGAATCGAACGGCAGTCCGCGCTATGTTTCAGTCGTTACACGAAAAGAGCTGTTGCTTGAAGGCGGATTTAATGACGTTGTGCTTCAAGACGGTGATACGGTTGAATTCATCTATTCGGGAGAAGAAGAATGCTAAATCAATTTTCGAGAACACAGCTTGTTTTCGGGGAGGAAGCAATGCAGCGCCTTGCCGAGGCAAGGGTCGCCGTTTTCGGTATAGGAGGGGTCGGCGGTTACACCGTTGAGGCACTTGCGCGTTCAGGTATCGGTCAGCTTGATTTGATTGACGACGACAAGGTGTGTATCACGAACGTCAACCGTCAGCTTCTCGCTACGCTGAAAACCGTCGGACAATACAAGGTGGACGTTGCAATGGAGCGCGTAGCGGATATAAACCCGAAATGCCGTGTCAACACCTTTAAAACCTTTTATATGCCCGATACCGAGGGCGAATTTGACTTTTCGCAATACGATTACATTGTTGACGCGATAGATACCGTCAAGGGCAAGCTCGCGCTTGTTGAGAACGCGCAGAAGGCGGGAACTCCCATTATCAGTTCTATGGGCGCGGGAAACAAAGTGGATGCCGCCGCTTTTGAGGTGGCGGATATTTACGAAACATCAGTTTGTCCTCTCGCCAGAGTCATGCGCTACGAATGTCGCAGACGCGGTATCAAAAAATTAAAGGTCGTCTATTCCAAGGAGAAGCCGATCAGACCAATGGAAGATATGTCAATCAGCTGCCGCAGACACTGCGTTTGCCCTCCGGGAACGCGCAAATGTACGGTGCGCCGCGATATACCTGGCTCAACGGCGTTTGTTCCGTCGGTGGCAGGACTGATCATAGCCGGTGAAGTGATCAAAGAATTGACGAGTTTTGAAAGATAAATTAAGCAGCCGAGTGTTTCAGTTGATAAACACCCGGCTGTTCTTATATTGAATATTTGATTCTGTCAATAGCCTCACACAGTACACTGTGAGGGCAAGCAAAGTTCAAGCGCATAAATCCGTTGCCGCTTTTTCCAAAAGTGTCTCCTTTATGAAGCCACACGCGGGCTTTGTTCAAAAAAATGTCATACAGCTTAGTGGACGTTAGTTCAGTTTTTCGGCAGTCAAGCCATGCAAGATAGGTGCCCTCCGGCTGAATCAGACTGATCGGGAAATCTGTTGGAAACGCTTTTTGAAGGATTTGCCTGCTTTCTTCAAGATAACTCAACAATCCGTCAAGCCATTCTCCGCCGTATTGATAGGCGGCTTTTGTAGAGACGCTCGCCATCGTATTGATTTCAAAATAACCGCTTGCCGCAATCGATTTCTCGATTTTACGCCGAATTACCGGATCGAAAACAACAGTGTTTGAAGCCTGTAGCCCCGCAAGATTAAAAGTTTTTGAAGGTGCTGTGCAGGTAACGGTTATTTTTGCCAGCTCATCAGATATGGAAGCCAAGGGAGTGTGGGTGTTTCCCTGATAGATAAAATCGGAATGTATCTCGTCTGAAACAATAGTCACGTTGTTAGCAAGGCAGATGTTGCCGATTTTTTTTAATTCATCCTTTGTCCATACTCTTCCGACGGGATTGTGAGGAGAGCAAAGCAGGAACATCTTGACACTGTGCTTTTTGATTTTCGTTTTGATGTCATCAAAGTTGAACTGATATCTTCCGTTTGTTTCTGTTAATTCAGAAATGACAAGCTTTCTTTTGTTGGCGGTAACTATTTTTGAAAAAGGATAGTAAACCGGCTGGCAAATGAGTATGCTGTCACCGATTTCCGTCAGCGCATTGATAGACGCACCGATGGAAAACATTACCCCCGGTGATGTAATGATGTGTTCGGGTCGAATCTCCCAATCAAAACGAAGCTTGTACCACTGTGTAACAAGGCTCATGTATTCTCCGTCAGGCTTATTATAGCCGAAAATGCCGTGCTTTGCTTCTTTGATCAATGCGTCGGAAATTTCATCGGGAACCTTGAAATCCATATCCGCTACCCACATAGGAATGACGTCGGACGGACAGTTGTACTTGATATCCCCGGCGATTCTTCGATTATGCATGGCGTCAAAATCATATTTCATCATGTCACCTTCCAAGCAGTTCTTTATCAATGATTATAAATTCTATGCGATCGGTTTGTCAAGAATTTATAACCGGTAATAGAAATAATCTATAGCTGATCTTGAAAAATCGCCTTGACAAATGAAGTGAAATATGAGATAATAAGTTGCAGAACAAACCTACTAAGTAAATAGGTATTATAGATTAGAGGAATGATTATGACCCTTTTTCATCTTTTTAGGCGATGTTGACTCTGTTGGATATCAATATGATTTAAGAAGGAGTCAGTTATTATGAGAACATATAAGAAAATTACCGACTTGATTGGTAACACACCGCTTTTGGAACTCGAAAGTATAGAGAAAAACACAGGAGCGATTGTATTCGGCAAGCTCGAATATTTTAATCCCGCCGGAAGCGTTAAGGACAGGATCGCCAAGGCGATGATAGACGACGCGGAGGCTAAAGGAATATTGAAGCCGGATTCCGTTATCGTGGAGCCGACCAGCGGCAACACGGGCATCGGTCTTGCCGCCGTAGCCGCATCGAGAGGCTATCAGGTGATTCTTACCATGCCGGAAACAATGAGCGTGGAACGCAGAAATCTTCTGAAGGCATACGGCGCGAAGGTCGTTCTGACCGAGGGTGTTAAGGGAATGAAAGGTGCTATTCAGAAAGCACAGGAGATCGCGGCTGAAAATGCGCACAGTTTTATTCCGAGCCAGTTCACGAACAACGCCAACCCCAAGGCACATTACGATACAACCGGTCCCGAAATCTGGAACGATACCGATGGCAGGATTGATATTCTTGTCGCGGGCGTCGGCACGGGAGGAACCGTTTCGGGCGTGGGCGAATATCTAAAGAATAAGAACCCTAATGTTCAGGTCGTCGCCGTGGAGCCTTCCGGCTCTCCTGTCTTGTCGGGAGAAAAGCCCGGACCGCATAAGATTCAGGGCATCGGCGCGGGGTTTGTTCCCGAAACACTCAATACCGACGTATATGATGAAGTCATTAAGGTGACGAATGAGGACGCATTCGCGACAGGAAGGACACTTGCCAAGCATGAGGGCTTACTTGTCGGAATTTCATCGGGAGCGGCTGTTTGGGCGGCTTCTCAGCTTGCAAAGCGTCCCGAGAATAAAGGAAAAGTCATCGTGGCGATTTTGCCCGATACTGGAGAAAGATATCTTTCAACTCCCATGTTTTCAGAATAAGAGGTACGAAAAATGATTATCAACAGCAATGCAAAGTTCAATACTTCTAATGCCGAAGTCAGCGCAATTGGTCTCGGCGGCATTGCTGCGTCCTTCTGCGCCTGCTGTATGTGTTGTGTAGACACAGGCGGCAGTTAAGGGTTTTGTATTGATATAAACTGTATTTGACCTATGCCGTCTGACTGCAATTTGCAGCGCAGGCGGTATTTTTATGCCTGAACGGAGGTAAAACTGATGATAGAAACAAGGGAAAGCGTTACCGCAAAGCTCTGTTCCTTTGCCCGTGCTTTTCATTCCAATATCGAAAGGAATAAGATTTTCGACGATTATCTCGCCTATGATTTGATGGGAAAGGACGAGTTTGAAAAAATCGGTCAGCTGATACAAAATGATTTCGACGCGGAAAAATCGGATAAAAACTACACCTTCGCGTCAAATAAGATTGCAAACTGCATCAACCGCTATATCACGCCGATCCCGCTTTCGAGAATCGCTTTTGCAGAGAATAAGTTGGACGCGTTTGCGCAGCATTGCGGTAAATGTCAGTATGTGATTTGCGGAGCGGGTATGGATACCTTCGCGTTTCGTAACGATAACCCCGATATCAAGGTGTTTGAGCTTGACCACCCTGACACGGGAAGGTATAAGCGGCGCAGAATCAGGGAGCTTGAGTGGATCATTCCCGATAACCTTACCTTTGCACCGATTGATTTTTCAAAGGACGACATGAGCGAAAGACTGCTCGTTTCAGGCTATGATCCCGAAATCCCGACGTTCTTTGCCATTCTCGGCGTGTCATATTATCTGACGCTGTCCGTCTTTGAGGATACGATTCGAAAAATCAGCTCGCTGTGTAAAGCGGAAAGCAAGGTGGTTTTTGATTATCCCGATGAAACCACACTGCGCGGTCAAAGCACCGAGCGTGTCCATATGCTTGCGAGTATCACCGAAAAGCTCGGTGAAAAAATGTTGCACGGTTATTCTTACAAGGAGATATATGATGTGCTCGAACGTCACGGCTTTGAGATAGAGGAGCATGAAACACCGCAGATGATACAAATGCATTATTTTGAGAACCGCAGCGATATGGCTGCATTTGAGAATATCAATTTTATTTTGGCTTACAAGGAGAGTAAACAGTAATGAGCAGATATATTTTTACATCGGAATCCGTAACGAAAGGACATCCCGACAAGGTATGCGATATTATTTCGGATTCAGTTTTGGACGCGTATTTGGAAAAGGACAGTCATGCGAGAGTTGCGATAGAAACTGTTGTCAAGAATAATACGGTCGTTCTTGCCGGAGAGATTTCCTCAAAAGTTCAGATTGATGTTGAGAAGGTTGTCAGAAGTACAATCAAAAGCATCGGATACAATCGACCCGAGCTTGGCTTTGATGGTGACACCGCTAAGATTATTCAAATAATCGACAGCCAATCGCCCGATATCGCACAGGGAGTTGATGAGGCTCTGGAGATCCGCGGAAAAGACGAGGAGATTCTCGGCGCAGGTGATCAGGGAATGATGTTTGGATATGCCGTGAACGAAACCGAGGAGCTGATGCCGCTTGCTGTTTCTCTTGCGCACAAGCTGTCAAAGAAGCTGACGGAGGTAAGGGAAAACGGAACGCTGCCCTATCTTCGTCCCGACGGAAAAACGCAGGTATCTGTTATTTACGAGTCGGGGGTTCCCGTGGGAATCGATACGGTTTTGATTTCCACACAGCATGACCCCGATATTTCACAGAAAAAAATCAGGAACGATGTTATCAAATATGTGATCGAGCCTGTTTTGCAGAGTAACCGAAAAAATAAAAGCTATAGGATTCTTGTTAATCCTACGGGAAGATTTGTGATAGGCGGTCCCGTTGGTGACAGCGGATTGACGGGAAGGAAGATAATTGTTGATACCTACGGAGGTGCGGCAGCTCACGGCGGCGGAGCCTTTTCGGGAAAAGACCCCACCAAGGTTGACCGTTCGGGAGCATACGCCGCAAGATACCTTGCAAAAAACATTGTTGCGGCAGGACTTGCCGAAAAAGCGGAGGTGCAAATCGCATACGCGATAGGAGTCGCTTATCCGGTGTCGGTACTGGTCAATACCTTTAACACGGGTGTGATTTCCGATGAAGCCTTGACCGAGCTGATTACAAGACTTGTTGATTTGCGCCCGTCAAAGATAATTGAGAGATTTGATTTACAAAGACCCATTTACGCGCAAACTGCTTCCTACGGACATTTCGGAAGAGACGACCTCGATTTACCGTGGGAGAGAACGGATTTAGCTGCTGTGATCAAAAAATTCGCCAAGGGGGTCGCATAATGAAAACAATAGCGAGCTTTACAGTTAATCACGACAGGCTTGAAAAAGGAATGTACCTTTCGCGTGTTGATGGGGATGTTGTGACATATGACGTCAGAATAAAAAAGCCGAACGGAGGAGATTATCTCGGCAACGGCGAGCTTCATACGATTGAGCATTTGTTCGCTACCTACGCGCGCAACAGCGAAGTGTCGGACGATGTTGTGTACGTCGGTCCAATGGGCTGCCGCACAGGGTTTTATCTGCTTGTCAGAGACAGCGTATCTCATGACCGTGCTGTCCGTCTGGTAAGAGACAGCTTGGAATATATCGCTGGCTTTGAGGGGGAAATACCCGGAAGCAAACGCACGGAGTGCGGAAACTACGCCGAGCATGATTTGAACGCAGCAAAGCAAACGGCAAGAGATATGCTCTCTGTTTTGAAAAATTGGAATGAAAATGATTTGGACTATAAGGAGTAATCAACATGGCAAATTATAAAAATATAGAATCCGCTCTGATTCACGGCGGAATATCAACAGACAAATTTACGGGAGCGGTCAATGTTCCGATCTATCAGACCTCGACCTATCAGCAGACCGGCTTGGGCGAGGAGCCAAAATGGGAGTATTCGCGCACGGGAAATCCGACCCGTGCCGCGTTGGAAGCGTTGATCGCAGAGCTTGAGGGCGGCAAGGCGGGCTTTGCCTTCGGTTCGGGCATGGCAGCGATAACGGCGGTTCTCAGTTTGTTTGAATCGGGCGATAAGATTCTGATTTCGAGCAACGTTTACGGCGGTACCTTCCGCGTGCTCGACAAGGTGTTCAATCATTTTAATATCGGTTATTCGATCGAGGATACCACCGATTTAGCTGCGCTGGGGAGCAAAATCACCCCGGATGTCAAGGCGATCCTCGTCGAAAGCCCGGCAAATCCTCTGCTGACAATCACAGACCTCGCGGCGGTCGCGGCTCTGGCGAAAAAGCACGGTATTCTCTCCATTGTCGATAATACCTTTATGACACCGTACCTCCAAAGACCGATCAAGCTGGGCGCTGATATCGTTGTTCACAGCGCTACAAAATACCTCGGCGGTCACAGCGACGTGGTGGCAGGCTTGGTTGTTGTCAACGATGACGCGCTCGCGCAAAGGCTTGCCTTTATCCAGAATTCAACAGGCGGCGTGCCGGGACCCTTCGACAGCTTTTTGCTGATCAGAGGGATCAAAACTCTCGGCGTACGACTTGACCGTCACGTTGCAAACGCTGAAAAAGCCGCTAAATATCTGCAAAACCACAGGGCGGTAAAAAAGGTTTACTACCCCGGACTTCCCGACGCGCAGGGCTATGAAATCAACAAGCGTCAGGCAAAAAACGGCGGAGCTATGATTTCCTTTGAGCTTTACGAAAACTACGATATCAAAAAATTCTTCAAATCCTTAAAGCTTGTCGCGCTTGCGGAAAGTCTCGGCGGCGTGGAGAGTCTTGTGTGCCATCCGGCAAGCATGACGCACGCCTCCATTCCTTACGAGGTTCGTCAAAAGGTCGGCATCACTGACGGCTTGATCAGACTGTCTGTCGGCATCGAAAGCATCGATGATATTTTAGCCGATTTGGAGCAGGCGATTGCGGAAAGCGAGGAATAAGCATGGCTCTTTATAACGATATGCAAAAGTTGATCGGCAACACACCGCTCGTAAAGCTAAATCACATTGATTTGCCCGACAAAGTGAATCTTTATGCGAAATTAGAATTATACAACCCCTCCGGCAGTGTGAAGGACAGAATCGGAAAATATATGATAGAGGACGCGGAAAAACGCGGAATACTCAAAAAGGGCGGTACGATCGTAGAGGCAACGGCAGGTAATACCGGTCTCGGGATCGCCTTTGCCGCGCTGAACAAGGGTTATAGGATCATCTTTGTCGTTCCGACTAAATTTTCCGAAGAAAAGCAGACTCTCCTGCGCGCTTTAGGGGCTGAGATCATCAATACTCCCCGTGAGGGCGGTATGCTCGGCGCGTGGGACAAGGCGGAGGAAATCCGCAGCTCCATTCCGGGCGCGGTGACGCTTGAGCAGTTCAAAAATCAGGCGAATCCAAGAGCACATTATGAAACGACAGGAAAAGAAATTTATGATGACTTGAACGGTGAGATCGATTACCTCGTCGCGGGCGCGGGCAGCGGCGGCACCTATTCGGGCGATGTAAAATATCTCAAAGAGCAAAACAAAGATATCACAGGCGTTCTTGCCGATCCCGTCGGCTCCACGATGGGCGGCGGCGAACACGGCGATTATAATATCGAGGGCATCGGCAATGACTTTATAGCCGACACCATGGATATGTCGCTTGTTGACAGGGTGGTCAAAATGACCGACGCAGAGGCGTTTGACGGAGCGCGCGAGCTTGCTCTAAAGGAGGGCATCTTTGCAGGTTCTTCCTCGGGAGCGGCACTGGCTGCGGCAAAAAAAATTGTCAGCAGCGGTGCAAGGGGAAATATAGTTATTATTCTTCCCGACCGCGGCGACCGTTATTTTACAAAACATCTTTATGAATAGGTGACATTAAAAATGCGGATCATTGATTTTCACGCGCACATATATCCCGACAAAATCGCAGAAAAGGCAACCAATGCCACGGGCGACTTTTATGGTATAACACCTGCCTGTATCGGAACAAGCGAAGAGCTGCTCAGAGAGGGAAAAGGCGCAGGTATCAACGAATTTGTCCTTTTGCCGGTCGCAACAAAACCAGAACAAGCGAGGAGTATCAACACATTTATCCGCGGCG